>DATKBU010000040.1:0-4815 GCA_035513815.1 Egibacteraceae bacterium | reverse complement strand
CGTCGGTCAGCCGGCCGTCCTCGAGGATCTGCAGCAGCGCGTTGAACACGTCCGGGTGGGCCTTCTCGACCTCGTCGAACAGCACCACGCTGAACGGCCGGCGGCGGACCGCCTCGGTCAGCTGGCCGCCCTCCTCGTAGCCGACGTAGCCGGGCGGGGAGCCGATCAGCCGGGAGACGGTGTGCTTCTCCATGTACTCGGACATGTCCAGGTGGATCAGCGCGTCCTCGTCGCCGAACAGGAACTCCGCCAGCGTCTTGGCAAGCTCGGTCTTCCCCACGCCGGACGGGCCGAGGAAGATGAACGAGCCCGACGGGCGCTTCGGGTCCTTCAGGCCCGCCCGCGTGCGGCGGATCGACTTGGACACCGACGCGATCGCGTCCTCCTGGCCGATGACGCGCTTGTGCAGCTCGTCCTCCATGCGCAGCAGCTTGGCGGTCTCCTCCTCGGTGAGCTTGAACACCGGGATGCCGGTCCAGTTCGACAGCACCTCGGCGATGTCCTCCTCGTCGAGCTTGAGGACCGTGTCCATGCCGTCGGACTTCCACTCGCGCTCGCGGCTGGACTTGCGCTCGAGCAGCTTCTTCTCCTCGTCGCGCAGGCTGGCGGCCTTCTCGAAGTCCTGCTCGTCGATCGCGGACTCCTTGGCCTTGCGGACCTTGGCAGCCTCATTCTCGAGGTCCTGCAAGTCCGGCGGCGCCGTGAGCCGGCGGATGCGCAGGCGAGAGCCGGCCTCGTCGATCAGGTCGATCGCCTTGTCCGGCAGGAAGCGGTCGGAAATGTAGCGGTCGGCGAGGTTGCCGGCGGCGACCAGCGCGTCGTCGGTGATGGTGACGCGATGGTGCGCCTCGTAGCGGTCCCGCAGGCCCTTGAGGATCTCGATGGTGTGGGCCACCGAGGGCTCCTCCACCTTGATGGGCTGGAAGCGGCGCTCCAGCGCGGCGTCCTTCTCCAGGTGCTTGCGGTACTCGTCGATCGTCGTCGCGCCGATGGTCTGCAGCTCCCCGCGCGCCAGCATGGGCTTGAGAATGCTCGCCGCGTCGATCGCGCCCTCCGCGGCGCCGGCGCCCACCAGCGTGTGCAGCTCGTCGATGAACAGGATGATGTCGCCGCGCGTCGTGATCTCCTTCAGCACCTTCTTGAGGCGCTCCTCGAAGTCACCGCGGTAGCGCGACCCGGCGACCAGCGCGCCGAGGTCGAGGGTGTACAGCTGCTTGTCGCGCAGCGTCTCAGGGATGGTGCCATTGACGATCATCTGGGCCAGGCCTTCGACGATCGCGGTCTTGCCGACACCGGGCTCGCCGATCAGCACCGGGTTGTTCTTGGTGCGCCGCGACAGCACCTGCATGACCCGCTCGATCTCGCGGGTGCGACCGATCACCGGGTCAAGCTTGCCCTCACGTGCGAGCTGCGTGAGGTTGCGCCCGAACTGGTCGAGAACGGCAGACCCCTTCGGGTCGTCGCCCGACCCGCCGGAGACGCTGGCCTTGCCGGAGCCCTGACCAGGCTCGCCGCCTGCATAGCCGCTCAGCAGCTGGATGACCTGCTGGCGCACGCGGTTGAGGTCAGCGCCCAGCTTCTGCAGGACCTGGGCGGCCACGCCCTCGCCCTCGCGGATCAGCCCGAGCAAGATGTGCTCGGTCCCGATGTAGTTGTGGCCGAGCTGAAGGGCCTCCCGCAGCGACAGCTCGAGCACCTTCTTGGCCCGCGGCGTGAAGGGGATGTGGCCGGCCGGCGCGGTCTGGCCCTGACCGATGATCTCTTCGACCTGCTCGCGCACGCCCTCCAGCGAGATTCCCAGCGACTCGAGCGCCTTGGCCGCCACGCCCTCGCCCTCGTGGATCAGCCCGAGCAGGATGTGCTCGGTGCCGATGTAGTTGTGGTTGAGCATCCGGGCTTCTTCTTGGGCGAGCACGACCACTCGCCTGGCCCGGTCGGTGAACCGTTCAAACATCTTTCGCCCCCTGCCTGGGTGCTCGGGTTGCAACTCTACCATCGGAGGGTCTCGCGCCCTCCGCCCGCATCTCCTCAGTAGGACGGTCGCTCCCCTTCTGCGAGCCTCGCGCCCGCCTCGCCGGGGTGGTTCTGTCCTATCTATCGGCAGCCCTACCCTCGGGAGTGAGCGTTCAACGCCAAAGACGCGCAACTCATTCCCGAGCGCACCCGGCAGCGCCGCCCAATGCCCTCACGCACCCGGCCAGAGCGCAACGTCCAGCATCTATTCGGGGCGCAGAGTCGGGAACAGGATCACATCCCGGATCGCCTGGACGTCCGCCAGAAGCATCACCAGGCGGTCGACGCCCAGCCCGAGACCGCCCATCGGCGGCATCCCGAATTCCATAGCCCGCAGATAGTCCTCGTCGACTGCCATCGCCTCATCGTCGCCGGCGGCGCGGGCGCGGGCCTGGCTCTCCAGGCGCTTGCGCTGATCATCGGGGTCGGTCAGCTCGGTGAACGCGTTGGCGAACTCGCGCCCGGCGATGATGAGCTCGAAGCGCTCGCTGACCTGGGGATCGCGGCGGTGCCGCCGAGCCAGAGGGGAGACCTCGACGGGATAGTCGATCACGAACGTGGGATCCCACAGCGTGTGCTCGACCAGCTTCTCGTACAGCTCAAGGACGAGCTTGCCAGGCCCCCAGCCGGGCTCGACGGGGACGTCGTGGTCGGCGCAGACCGCGCGCAGATCCTCCACGGGCGCGGCGTAGGACAGGTCGGCTCGGCCGGTCGCCTCGACCACCAGATCCAGCAGCGCGCGCCGCGGCCACTCCCCGCCGAGGTCAACCTCGCGGCCGTCGTAGGTGATCCGCGTGCTCCCGACCGCCTCGCGAGCCGCCCGCTGCAGCAGCGCCTGGGTGAGGTCCATGATGTCGAGGTAGTCCGCGTACGCCTCGTAGGACTCCAGCATGGTGAATTCGGGGTTGTGGCGAGGGGACAGGCCCTCGTTTCGGAAGCTGCGGTTGATCTCGAACACCCGAGGCATGCCGCCGGCCACCAGGCGCTTGAGATACAGCTCCGGAGCGATCCGCAGATACAGGTCAAGATCCAGCGCGTTGTGGTGCGTCACGAACGGCTTGGCTGCTGCGCCCCCGGGAATCGGATGCAGCATCGGCGTCTCGACCTCGACATAGCCGCGATCGGTGAGCTCGCCCCGCAGCGCCGCCACCGCCTTCGCCCGGATATCGAAGACCCGGCGGCTGTCGGGGTTCATGGCCAGGTCGACGTAGCGCTGGCGGTAGCGCGTCTCCTGGTCGCGCACGCCGTGCCATTTGTCCGGCAGCGGCCGCAGCGACTTGCCGATCAGAGTGATCGCCTCGGCCCGCACGCTCAGCTCCCCGCGGCGCGTGCGCACGACCTCGCCCTCGGCGGCCACCCAGTCCCCGAGGTCGAGATCTGCCACTAGGGCCATCTCAGCCTCTCCGAGGACGTCGACTTGGGCCATGATCTGCAGCTCGGCGTCCGCCTCCCGCAGCACAAGGAACGCCAGCTTCCCGTGACCTCGTCGCAGCGCCAGGCGGCCCGCGACCACGACGCGCGCGCCGCTTGACTCGTCTGGCGCCAGCCGGTCGGACCAATCAGCCTGGACGTCGGACAGGCCATGGGTGACGCGCACGGCAGCGGGATACGGATCGATCCCCTGGGAGCGCAGGCGGGCAAGCTTCGACCGCCGCTCTTCGATCATCTCCTCGAGACGGCCGACGCCGTCCGCATGATCGGCCTCGTCGGCCGCTGCGGCCCCATCGGGCCGCGGGGTCGCCTCGCTCATGAAGTCGGAGGCTACATCCCCCCGGCCCCGGCTCCTGGCGGCCAGCGCGGGAACTGGTGCTAGCGGACGCCCAGCACCTCGCTGTGCATCCTGGGCTCGTACAGCGCTGCTCGGCTCTTGCCCCCGCTCTTCGCCGAGTACATCGCGAAGTCGGCCATGCGCAGCAGCTCCTCGAGGCTCTCCTCGCCCGACTCGCTCATCGCGATGCCGACGCTAGCGCCGACCGCGACCATCTCGTCGCCGATCTCGACGGGCTGGCTCATCTCGTCAAGCACGCGTGCGGCCACCCGCCGCGCCTGCTCGGGACCGGCGACGATGATGAGAGCGAACTCGTCGCCTCCCAGGCGCGCCACGGTGTCGGATGGCCGCACGCACCGGCGCAGCCGCTCGGCGAGGGACACCAGCAGACGGTCGCCCGCCGAGTGGCCCAGCGTGTCGTTGACGCGCTTGAAGTCGTCGAGGTCGAGCATGAGCACCGCCATCGGCGGGCCGCCGCGCTGCGCTCTGGCGCGCGCCTGCTGGGCATGCTCGGAGAACAGCGCCCGATTCGGCAGCCCGGTGAGCGCGTCGTGGAATGCCCGATGCGCCAGCTGCTCCTCGAACGCCTTGCGTTCACTGATATCCCGGATATTCAGCACGCTCATCCGCACGTCCGGGTCGGCGAGCATGTTGTTGGCGACGACCTCACATTGGACATAGGAGCCGTCGGAGCGACGCAGCCGGGCCTCGACTCTGGCAACCTGCGGCTGGTGCGCGGCATCGAGCGCCGCCAGAACGTCCTCGACGTCGTCGGGGTGCAGCAGGAGCTCCAGCTCGACGCCCACCAGGCTCTCCGGCGTGCGCTGGAGGAGCCGCTCGATCGACGGGCTCTGGTAGGAGATCGCGAAGTTGGCATCGACCGCGGTGATCACGTCCGAGGCGTGCAGCACCAGCGAGCGGAACCGCCTCTCGCTGTGGCGCAGATCGTCGGTCAGACGGATCCGCTCCAGCGCCAGGCCGCCTTCCGCGGCGAGCGTGTCCAGCGCTCCGGCGCTCTCCAGCATCGAGCGATC
>DATKBU010000039.1:0-5335 GCA_035513815.1 Egibacteraceae bacterium | reverse complement strand
CGCACATCGTCCCGGTGACCTTCGCGCTTGATGGTGAGCTGGTGTACACGGCAGTCGATCACAAGCCGAAGCGCCACGATCGCCTGCAGCGGCTCGCGAACCTGCGCCAGCAGCCCCGCTGCGCGCTCCTCGTGGACCACTACGAGTCTGACTGGCGAAGGCTGTGGTGGGTTCGCGCCGACGGCCAGGCGGACATCGTGGACGAGCCCGATCCGGCGCATCCGGGATTGGTCGCCCTCGCCCGTCGATATGCCCCCTACCGGAATACTGCGCCGCGAGGGCCGTTGATCATCGTCACGGTGGTCCGCTGGGCCAGCTGGGCCGCCTGACCTCGACGGACCCGCCCCAAGGAGGAACGAGTGGACATCGGCATCGGAATACCCAACAGCGTGCCAGGAGCGACGGGCGCTCAGCTGCTCGAATGGGCCAGACGCGCAGACGCCGCCGGGTTCTCCAGCCTGGCCAGTATCGGCGCGCTGTCCTATCGCTCCTATGAGGAGCTGACCGTGTTCGCCGCGGCGGGAGCGGTCACTGAGCGCATCCGATTCCTGTCCAACATCCTGCTCGCGCCGACGCGCAGCTCTGCCGAGCTCGCCAAGCAGGCGCTTTCTGTCGACCAGCTGACCGGAAGTCGGCTGACGCTCGGGCTGGGAGTCGGCTGGCGCACCACGGACTATGAGCTCGCGGGCCGCGACTATCACGACCGAGGCCGGCGCTTCGACGCCCAGCTCGAGGATCTTCACCGTGCGTGGGCCGGGGAGGCACTGCGGGACGGAACCCGACCCGTGGGCCCCCCTCCGGTGCAGAACGGCGGTCCCCCGATCCTCATCGGCGGCATGACGGACGCCGCGGTGCGGCGCGCGGTGCGCTTCGGCATCGGCTGGACCGTGGGCGGCGCCCCTCCGGACCGGGCGGCGGCCATGGCCGAGAAGGTCCGGGCAGCCTGGCAGGAGGCCGGGCGCGAGGGCCAGCCGCGGCTGGTCGCGCTGGCCTACTTCTCGCTCGGCGATACCGAGAGCCGCTCGCGCGAGTCGCTGCTCGACTACTACCTTCGGGCAGGCGAGGAGGCAGCGCAGGCGGTCGCCGATGGCGCCCTGCGCTCAGCCGAGGTGATCACAGCCACAGTCGAGCGCTACCAAGGGATGGGATTCGACGAGCTCATCTTGGATCCCTCGGTGCCCGATCCGGAGCAGGTCGATCTGTTGGCGAAGGTGGTTCGCTGAAATTCGCGTTCGGCATCGCTGCCGGCTCAGGGGTGCTGCCAGGTCCCCTGCTCGGCCGACAGCAGCAGCGCATCAAGCACGCGCATGTTCTGAATCGAGTCTTCGAGCGGGACCGGCTGCGGCGAGCCGTCGGCGATGGACGCGGCGAACGCATCAGCCGCGACGGTGTACTGGTCGCAGGTCGCGATCTGAATGACCTCAGGCTCGGCCCCGGGCGCGCCGTCGCTCCATCGCAGGAGTCGCGTCGGTCGATCGGGCGGGGCATTGAACGGGATCTCCACTTCCACGCGCCCCTCGCTCCCCACGAACGCCATGCGCTGGTACGCCAGCAGCTGCGTCGAGTAGGTGAAGCTGGCCTGCACGCCGGGGAAGTCCAGCAGGGCGGTGCCGAGCCGGTCGATCCCGGTTCGCGGGTCGCGGTCCACGACCGCGACCACTCGCGTTGGCTCTGCCCCCGTGACGAAGCGCGACGTCGTCACCGGGTAGCAGCCGATGTCCAGCATCCCTCCGCCGCCGATGTCGGCCTGGTTGCGGATGTCGGCGGGGTCGTCATTGAAGTAGCTGAAAAAGCCCTGGATCGCGCGGAGCTCGCCCAGATCCCCCGCGGCGACCATGTCCCTGACCGCGACCCATTGCGGGTGGGTGCGGACCATGAAGGCCTCCTGGATGCGCGCGCCGGTTGCGTCTCGGACAGCTAGGAGCGTCTGCGCCTCATCGGCGGTGATCGCGATGGGCTTCTCGCACAGCACGTGCTTGCCGGCCTCAGCCGCCCGCACGGTCCACGGCACGTGCAGATGGTTGGGCAGCGGGTTGTAGACCACGTCGATATCGGGGTCGGCGAGCAGCGCCTCGTAGCTGGGATGGGCACGCTCGATTCCGAGTTCGGTCGCGACCCGCTCGGCGCGCGCGCCGTCGCGGGAGGCGATCGCCGCCACGTGGCAGCGCTGCGACTGCTGGATCGCCGGGATGACTTTGCGCGTGCCGATCGCGGCGGTACTCAGGACGCCCCACTTCAGGGCCTTGTGCTGGCTCGTCTCCAAGAGATCCTCACTCCCCAGTTGTGCGACGTGCACATGACGGCGGCGGCCTGCGGACAATCCGTTGACCCTCGGGCTATTCAAGCGTTTCTGACTTGGTCGAGCGGCAGACGCAGCCGGAAGCGCGAGCCCGCTCCTGGCGCCGAATCGACTTCGGCTCGGCCGCCGTGGGCCTCAGCGATGCCCGCCGCGATCGCCAGCCCAAGGCCCGCGCCGCTCCCCGGCCGGGTTCGGGCGGGGTCGGCCTGGTAGAAGCGCTCGAACACCCGCTGCGCGATTTCTGGACCCATCCCCGGACCCTGATCAACGACTTCGACCAGGCCCCAGCCGTCCCGCCTCGTCACGGAGACCTCCACCGGGGAGCCGGCGGGTGTGTGGACGCGGGCGTTCGACAGCAGATTGGCGATTGCCTGCCGCAGTCTCGATTCGTCCCCGATGACCTGGACGGGGTCGGCGCGCAGGGCGATCATCCGGTCCGGCTCGACGGCACGCGCGTCCTGGACGGCGTCGGCAACCAGCGCGTCGAGGCGCACGGGCTGCCGGTCCAGCGCCCGGCCCTGGTCGAGCTTGGCCAGCAGGAGCAGGTCCTCGACCAGCGCGCCCATCCGCGTCGCCTCCTCCTCGACGCGGCGCATGGCGTCGTCAAGCTGGGCGGGATCGGCGAGCCCGCCCGCGCGGTACAGCTCTGCGTATCCGCGGATCGACGTCAGCGGCGTCCGCAGCTCATGCGAGGCATCGGCCACGAATCGCCGGAGCCGCCCCTCTGACGCGGCCCGCTGGTCGAACGCGTCCTCGATCCGGCCCAGCATCGTGTTGAGCGCGCGGCCGAGATGACCCGCCTCGGTGCGGTCATCGACGTCGGCGACGCGCTGCGACAGTTCGCCGTCCGCGATCCTCTCCGCGGTGGCTGTCATGGCGGCCAGAGGACGCACGCCGTGGCGCAGCATCCACCACGCCACCGCGGCAAGCGCCGCGAGCACGGCCGCGCTGGCGACCAGCAGCACGGCGACCATCCGCCGCAAGGTGGCGCCGACCTCGCCGAGCGGGGCCCCGACGAGCACGATCCCCCGACCCTCGTCCCTGCGGCGGGCGACCATCCGCCACTGCTCGCCAGCCGCGGACCGCGCCATGAAGGGTTCGACGCGATCACCGGGGTCTGCCGCTCGCGCCGCCACGATCGAGGGCGCCGGCACGGGGACGTCCTCGCCCTGGCGCGACAGCGGCCGGTCCAGCCGAAGCCGCAGGTTTCCGCGGTTGTCGGCTACGCCGAGGAAGTACTCGCTGTACGCAGCGCCGATGGATCGCAGCGGCCCGCCGTCGCGCAGCAGTTCATCCGCGCCACCGGCGGCCAGGCGCCCGCGGCTGAGACGGTCCGCGGCCGTCGCCAGCTGCTCGTCGACGCGCCCGAGCAGATAGGAGCGGAAGGTGCTAGCCAGCGCCACGTCGGCAATGAACAGCACGAGCGCGACGATCCCGCAGCTGAGGAGCACGCGTCGCCGCAGGGTCATGGCGAGGGCACTCGGATGGCGTAGCCGACGCCCCGTACGGTGTGCAGCAACGGCGGATCGAAGCGGTCGATCTTCTTGCGCAGGTAGCTGACGTAGGTCTCCACAACCGCGGCGCTGCCGCCGAAGTCGTAATCCCACACGTGGTCGAGGATCTGCGCCTTTGACAGCACTCTCCCCGCGTTGGCCAGCAGGAAGCGCAGCAGGTCGTACTCCGTCGGCGACAGATCGATCACCTCGCCGGCTCGCCGGACGATGTGCGCGTCGTCGTCCATCTCCAGGTCCGCCAGCCTCAGCGTCGCAGACTGGTCGCGATGCCCTGCCCGCCGCAGCAGCGCATGGACGCGCGCGACGACTTCCTCAAGGCTGAATGGCTTCGTCACATAGTCATCGCCGCCCAGCGTGAGCCCTCGCACTGCCTCGCCCGCGCCGTCGCGCGCAGTGAGGAAGAGGACCGGGGTGGCGATCCCATCAGCGCGCAGCCGCTTGCACACCTCGAAGCCGTCGACGTCGGGCAGCATCACGTCGAGCAGGATCAGATCGGGCGCGTCTTTGCGCACTGACTGCAAGGCGCTGCGGCCGTCCGAGGCCACCTCGACATCGAATCCGAAATGGCGCAGGGCCGTGCTCAGCAGAAAGGTGATGTTCTCTTCGTCGTCGACGACGAGGATGCGCGCGTCGGGGCGAGCGGAGGGCGGCGCGTTCAAGCGGTTCATGCGCGGATCATGCCCTGACATCCTGAGAGTTTCCTGTGAGCCGGATACGAGGAGTCGGTGCGCGCCGAGCGGCGCCCGGCGGTCGGGACGCCGCGATCGGCAAGCTCTGCGCGCATTCACAGGCAGTTCTCAGGCGGCAGGGCCACCGTGAGGCCATCAGATCCCGACGATCCACGGAGGTTCACATGATCCGGTCGAAGAAGGTCCTGGCGGGCGTCGCCGTCGTCGCTGTGCTGCTCGCCGGGGCGGCCATCCCGGCGCTCGCCCAGAGCGATGGCGCGCCCGCTCCGGAACGCCAGATGCAGGAAGAGCGGCGCGCAGAGCGGCGAGCCGCCCTGGCAGCCGGCCTCGCTGAGGAGCTCGGCATCGATGAGGCCACCGTCGCCGCCGCGCTCGACAAGGTCCTCGATGATCTCCTCGAGGAGGCCAAGGCGGATGCCCGCGCGGCCGTTGAGCAGCGGCTCGACGCCGCGGTCGCCGACGGGCGCCTCACTCAGGAGGAGGCGGACAGGCTGCTCGAGGCCTTCGACGACGGGGCACTTCGGCGCCTTCACCGACTGAGCCATCTGCGGCGCACGCACGACGGGGGCTGGCTCGAACGGCCCTAGCCGGGGTGTCTGCCGGCGGGCGGGTGTCTCCCGGCAGTGATGAGGGCGGCGAGGACGGCACAGGACGCGAGCTCCACCCGTGTCGTCCAAGTTCGGGCGCCTCTCCGCGCTTCCGGCATCGGGAGCAGCCACATGCTAGGCTCGCCACCATTGGACCTGGTGACGCGTCAAATTCGGGCTGCGTTCGCAGACGATCCGCGGCCGGCCAACGACGAACTGCTGCATGAGCGCTGCTCGGATGATATG
>DATKBU010000038.1:0-6151 GCA_035513815.1 Egibacteraceae bacterium | reverse complement strand
GCGCAGTCCGACTCAGCTATCCGCATCCGGCACGGGGCTGTGCTCGGTGAGGTAGCGGGCGTTGACCCAGCCGGTCGTGGCGCCGGGGACGACGATCTCACGCCACAGCGAACCGTCGACGCGGGCGATCCGCCCGGTGGATTCCAGCTCGATGGTGTCGGGCGCCAGGGTGGCAGTCACCGGGTTGCTCACACCGGGGCCAGTCCGCACATTCAGCGCATCGCCCGAGGCGACGCCGACGACGTCCCAGTTGGCCCGCGGCTCCTCGCCGAAGATGACCCCGGCGTCAGGAACCGTGCGCTGATCAGGCGAAGGCTCCTCGGGTTGGGTCGCAGTGGCGTCATCGGCAGCGCCGGAAGGCGCCTCTTCGCGCGACATGATGATCACAGCGACCGTGGACATGGCTAGCGTGATGATGGCGATTGCAGCAATCACCCACCAGCGAACCGGATGGCGACGACTGGTCTGCTCGGCGGTGCGGGGCCGTTCTAACGTCGGCACAGGGGCGGTCATGATGGCCTCCGCGCGGGCGACGACGGCTCTCGCGCGATGCGCGAACCAAGCCGCGCCTTCCGGCAATGCCAATCCTCCCCCCTCCCCGTCGAGCGCCCTTTCCGCAGCGCCACAAGACCGCACTCAAGCGGGCCGAAGGTCCCGACTCGCGGGGGGCCTTGACGCTCCAGCCCGGCGACAACACGGGCTGATGCGTCCCTGCGCCCGATCAGGCGCTGCTTGCCGTGCGAGTGGCTCGGACAAACGTGTCAAGCGCTTCCCACGGACGGCCCTCCTCCTCGCCACGGCGCACCACAGTCGCCGCGCGGACAATCTCCAGCGCTGTCAGATCGGCGGCCACCGACTCGGGTGTCAGCAGAATCGACGGGTCCGACGGCCCTCCATGACCGCGCGTGAGATTCTCGAGGTCGTGGCCGATGACGATGATCGTGCCGCCTGGCGCGAGTGCGTCCGCCGCGCGCGCGAGGGCTTCGCGTCGCTGCCTCGCTGGCACATGCAGGTAGAGGACCGCGACGAGGTCAAACGTCAGGGGATCGGGGCGGTAGTCAAGGAGATCAGAGCGGATCCAGCGCACCTGGGCGCCCTTGGCCTCAGCGAGGCGCTGCGCCTTGCCCAGCGCCACTTGCGAGAAGTCGACGCCGGTCACATCCCAGCCGCGACAGGCGAGCCAGACGGCGTTGCGCCCCTCTCCGCAGGCCAGGTCCAGCGCCCGACCGGCTGGCAGATCGGCAGTCTCCTCCGCGAACAGCCGGTTGGGCTCAGCTGACCAGACCAGCTCCGCCTGGAGGTACCGGCGGTCCCACTCGCCTGCGTGCACGGTCCGCCCTTTTGAACTCGAATGAGACGCTGGGGATCCGGGCAAGCGTCAGCCCCGGAACCGGCTGGTGTAGGTGACCAGCGTCCGCATGTAGTTTGCTCGCTCGAAGGCGGCCGGGTCAGAGACCGCCCGCTGGCTGGCGCTGCCCTTCAGCTGCTCGACGGAGTCATAGCTGTGCTCGCTCGCCCAGGCCGAGAGATCCTCCTCCACCTTGGTCACATGCCTCGGGCCGTGGCGCAGCAGCGCCGATGCCATCATGGCGACGTCGGCGCCGGCCAGCAGCGCCTTCGCGGCGTCGAGCCCGGTGTGGATCCCAGTCGTCGCTCCCAGCGAGACCTCAGCCCTGCCGTGCAGGATGGCGATCCAGCGCAGCGCGAGGCGCAGCTCATCGGAGCTGCTCAGCACCAGCCGCGGCTCCACCTGGCGGGTCTCCGGGTCGATGTCGGGCTGGTAGAAGCGGTTGAACAGCACCAGCCCGTCCGCTCCCGCCGCTGCGAGCTGCGTCGCGAAGTGCGCGAACGCCGTGAAGAACGGGCCGATCTTGACCGCGACGGGGATGTCCACGATGCCGCGGACCGATGCGACGATATCGAGGCACTCCTGCTCGACGACCCGCGGCGGGATCTCCGGATCGGCCGCGACGCGGTAGATGTTCAGCTCGATGGCGTCGGCCCCCGCCTCCTGCATCAGCCGCGCGTAGTAGCTCCAGCCGCCCGGCGAATCGCCGTTCAGGCTCGCGATCACCGGCACCTCCAGCTTCTCCTTGGCCTGCTCGATGAAGCGCAGGTAGTGGCTCGGGCCGGTGTTGTAGCCGGTGAGCTCAGGGATGTAGCCGCTGCTCTCCACATGGCTCCACACGCCGGTCTCCAGCAGGTCGTGGATCTCCATCGCCTCGTGCTTCAGCTGCTCTTCGAACAGCGACGGCAGCACGACCGCGGAGATGCCCGCAGCCTCAAGATCCCGCAGGTGGTCGATGTCGCCGGTCATCGGCGAGGACGACGCGACCAGCGGCGTCCTCAGCCGCAGCCCGAGGTAGGTGGTCGTCAGATCGGTCATGCGTCGTCCTCCTCGATCCCTGTGACGGCGCCGCCGGCATCCGCGCGGTCGGGTGCGCTGCGCTCCACGCCGGCGAGCTGCTCGTAGTACCGCGCGCGCTCGTCGATGTCGCCCTGTGCCATCGCCAGCAGCCGCTCCGCTCGCACGGGGTCGGTGCGGGCCAGCATCGCGAACCGGCCCTCAGCCTCGGCGAACTCCCGCAGCGGGATGGACGGAGGCTTGGAGTCGAGCTTGAACGGCCGGGCGTGCTCGCCCTCGCCCGGATGGAACCGGTACAGCGGCCAGTAGCCGCTGCGCACCGCGTCCTTCTGATGCGTCATGGACGTCGCCATGTCGATCCCGTGGGCGATGCAGGTGGAGTACGCCAGCACCAGCGACGGCCCCGGCCAGGCGGCGGCCTCGAGCAGCGTGCGCACCGTCTGCACCTCGCTGGCGCCGAGCGCGATCTGGCCGACGTAGACGTTGCCGTACTGCATCGCCAAGAGCCCGAGGTCCTTCTTGGGCGTCGACTTGCCCGCCGTCGCGAACTTTGCGACCGCTCCCCGCGGCGTCGCCTTCGACGCCTGCCCGCCAGTGTTGGAGTACACCTCTGTGTCGAGCACCAGGACGTTGACGTTCTCCCCCGACGCCAGCACGTGGTCCAGGCCGCCGTAGCCGATGTCGTACGCCCACCCGTCGCCCCCGATGATCCACACGCTCGTGTCGACCAGCGCGTCAGCGAGGCTGAGCAGCCGACGCTCCTGATCGCCCTCGAGCTCGGCCAGGCGGCTCTTGAGCGCCCCCACCCGCTCCCGCTGCGCAGCGATACCCGCCTCGGTCGACTGATCCGCGCCGAGCAGCGAGTCCACGAGGTCGGGTCCGACGGCGGATGCCAGCTGCGCTGTCAGGCTGCGAGCGGTCGCCGCCTGCTGGTCGACCCCGAGCCTGATGCCGAGGCCGAACTCGGCGTTGTCCTCGAACAGGGAATTTGCCCACGCGGGCCCGCGCCCGTCGCCGTTGGACGACCATGGCGTGGTGGGAAGATTCCCGCCGTAGATCGATGAGCAGCCGGTGGCGTTGGCCACGATGATCCGGTCGCCGAATAGCTGGCTCACCAGTTTGAGGTAGGGGGTCTCCCCGCAGCCGGCGCAGGCGCCGGAGAATTCGAACAGCGGCTGGAGCACCTGCGAGCCCTTGACCGTGTCCGCCGGCAGGAGCGTGCGATCCAACTCGGGAATGTCGAGGAAGAACCCGAAGTTCTCGCGCTCGCGATCACGGTGCTCGTCGATGGGCGCCATGTTGATGGCTTTGCGGCTGGCCAGCTCCTTGCTGGTCACCGGGCACACATCGACGCACACTCCGCACCCGGTGCAGTCGTCGGGCGCGACCTGGATCGACAGCAGATGCCCTTCGAGCTCTCGCGACTTGAAGTCCTTGCTCTCGAACGAGTCCGGCGCGCCGTCCAGTGACGAGGGCTCGAATACCTTCATCCGGATCGCCGCGTGCGGGCAGACGATCGCGCACTTGCCGCAGTCGATGCAGATCGACGGATCCCAGATTGGGATCTCCAGCGCTGTGGCGCGCTTCTCCCACTGTGCGGTTCCCGTTGGGAAGGTTCCGTCGACTGGCAGAGCGCTCACCGGCAGCAGATCGCCCTCGTCGGCGAGCATCTGGGCGGTCACGCGCTGAACGAAGTCGGGGGCGTGCGCGGCGACCACGGGCTGGCGCCGGCGAGTTGCGCTCACCCGCTGGGGGATCTCGATCTCCGCCAGCTGGTCGAGGGCGCGATCCACCGCGGCCACGTTGCGCATGACGACTTCGGCGCCGCGCCTTCCGTACGTGCCTGCGATCGCGCCCTTGATCGCCGCGATGGACTGGTCCAGAGGCAGGATGGCGGACAGGGCGAAGAAGCACGTCTGCATGACCGTGTTGATGCGTCCGCCGAGCCCTGCCTCTCGGGCCACGGCGTGGGCGTCGATGACGTGCACCCGAAGTTTCTTGGCGATGATCGCCTCCTGCGCCTCGACCGGCAGGTGGTCCCACACCTGGTCGGCCGGCACAGGGGCGTTGAGCAACACCGTGGCACCGGGCTTGGCGATCTTGAGCACGTCGCGCCGCTCCAGGAACCCGAACTGATGACAGGCGACGAAGTCGGCCTGGTCGATCAGGTAGGTCGAGCCGATCGGTTCGGGCGAGAAGCGCAGATGGGAGACCGTCATCGCCCCGGACTTCTTCGAGTCGTAGACGAAATACCCCTGCGCGTGCAGCCCCGCCTGCTCGCCCACGATCTTCACCGTGTTCTTGTTGGCGCCGACGGTGCCGTCGCTGCCCAGCCCGTAGAACACCGCTTCGACGGTTCCAGCTGGCCGGCGCACCTCCAGCGAAGGGTCCGACGGGATGCTCGCGCCGGTGACGTCATCGACGATCCCGACCGTGAACGAGCGCTTCGGCGCCGCTCGGTCCAGCTCGGCGAAGACTCCGGCGGCCATCTGCGGAGTGAACTCCTTGGAGGACAGGCCGTAGCGGCCGCCGACGACTATCGGGGGCGCGGCCGGCCCGACGCCGTCCCGCGGCTCCGCGAGCGCCGTGACCACGTCCTGGAACAGTGGCTCTCCCACCGCTCCCGGCTCCTTTGTGCGGTCGAGCACGCCGATGGCCCGAACCGACGGCGGAAGGGCGGACAGCAGCTCAGCGACCGGGAAGGGTCGGAACAGGCGGATCCTCACGAGGCCGACCCGCTCGCCGCGGCGTCGCAGCTCCTCCACCGCCTCCTGTGCCGCGCCGGCGCCCGAACCCATGAGGACGATGACCCGGTCGGCCTGCGGATCACCGGTGTAGTCGACCAGCCGGTATGGGCGGCCAGTGCGCTCGGCAAGGCGGTCCATCGCGGCTTGCACCACGGCCGGCACCGCCTCGTAGTAGAGGTTCGCTGCCTCGCGCGCCTGGAAGAAGACGTCGGGGTTCTGCGCCGATCCGCGTAGCACCGGCCGCTCTGGGCTGAGGCCGCGCTCGCGATGCGCCAGGACGCCGGCCTCGTCGACCATCGAGCGCAGCACGCGAGGATCCAGCGCGGTCACGGTGTTGATCTCGTGCGATGTCCGGAAGCCGTCGAAGAAGTGCAGGAACGGCACCCGCGACTGGAGCGTCGCAACGTGGGCGACCGCGGCCAGGTCCTGCGCCTCCTGAGGGGAACCTGACGCCAGCATCGCCCAGCCCGTGGTTCTCGCCGCCATCACGTCGCTGTGGTCGCCGAAGATTGACAGCGCATGCGTTGCCAGCGTCCTCGCGGCAACGTGGATGACCGCGGGTGTCAACTCGCCGGCGATCTTGAACATGTTCGGCAGCATCAGCAGCAGCCCTTGCGAGGCGGTGAACGTCGTCGCGAGGGCGCCGCGCTGCAGTGCGCCGTGGAGCGCGCCCGCGGCCCCGCCTTCGCTCTGCATCTCGATGACTCTTGGCGTCGCTCCCCACAGGTTCGGCTTGCCGGCGGCGGCCCAGCTATCGGCGAGCTCGCCCATGGGGGATGCCGGGGTGATGGGGTAGATGGCGATGACCTCGCTCAGCGCGTACGCGATCCCCGCAGCGGCTTCGTTCCCGTCAATGCATCTGCGGCGCTGCGGCGTCTCGGCTGGCCCGCCGTCGTCGTGCTCCATTACGACCGCACCGGGCAGGGAACTCATCACGCGACTCCTCGGTGTCCGCTTCGCCGTTCCAGTCGGGCTGGCGCTTCCAGTTCATCCGAAGGCGACCGGTGCAGGCAGGGCCACCCGGCCCGAAGCTGGCGGG
>DATKBU010000037.1:0-2721 GCA_035513815.1 Egibacteraceae bacterium | reverse complement strand
GAAGAACCGGGTGCTGAACGCGGAAGAGCGCCGCGTCGTGGCGCATCACGAGATGGGGCACGCGCTGGTCGCCATGTCGCTGCCGGGCAGCGACCCGGTGCACAAGGTCTCGATCATCCCGCGCGGCATGGCGCTTGGCTGGACACTGACGCTGCCCACCGAAGACAAGTACCTGGTCAGCCGCGGAGAGCTGATCGACCGCCTCGCGATGATGCTCGGCGGACGGGTTGCCGAAGAACTGACCATCGGCGACTTCACGACCGGGGCGTCTGATGACATCTCCAAGGCGACAGTCACCGCCCGGGAGATGGTCACCCAGTACGGCATGAGCGCCAAGCTTGGGCCGATGACGTTCGGTCATAAGGACTCCCAGCCGTTCCTCGGCAAGGAGTTCGGCCATCAGCCCGACTATTCCGACGAGATCGCGGTGGAGATCGACCGAGAGGTGCGGGCGCTGATCGACGAGGCGCATGACGAGGCTCTGGAGGTGCTGGTCGCCAACCGGGCGGTCCTCGAGGAGCTCGCCGACGCGCTGATGGAGCGAGAGACCGTGGAGAAGGATGAGCTCGCGGGCATCCTCGCCAAAGTCGACAAACGCCCGTCCCGCAAGCTGCCGGCGCTGATGAACGGTGACGGCCAGCCGGTGTCGGTCCAGACAGTGATGCATCAGCTGCGGCGAATGCAGGGAGTCCCCGAGCTGGGCCGGTCAACCGCCGGCGCAGCCGGACCCGAGCGTGAAAGCTGATTGGCCCGCGTCCTCGCGAGGCAGCGCATGACCGATTCCGTCACAGGGCCCCCGCTTCGACGCCCGCCGGTCGCAGACTCGACTGAGCGCGTTCGCGTCACCACGGGCGCAGCGCCGAATGGATCGTTCGATCACGCCAAGATCGTCGCCGGAGTGCGGCTGCTGTTCGAGGGACTGGGACTGTCGCCTGAGGATGAGCGGATCCGGGACACGCCCGAGCGCGTGGCGCGCATGTTCGATGAGGTGTTCGCCGGCCTTCTGGTCGATCCCGCGGAACTGCTCGACGTGGTGTTCGAGGAGGGCCATGACGAGCTCGTCCTGATCCGCGACATACCGATCGCGAGCATGTGCGAGCACCATCTCATCCCGTTCGTGGGCCGGGCTCACGTCGGCTACCTGCCGAACACTCAGGGACAGGTCACCGGCCTGTCAAAGCTGGCGCGGCTGGTGGACGTGGTGGCCAGACGGCCGAATCTGCAGGAGCGGATCACGACCACGGTGGCCGACATCATCGAAAAGGCGCTCTCGCCTCGGGGTGTGCTAGTCATCATCGAGGCCGAGCACTACTGCATGACCATGCGCGGGGTCCGCAAGCCGGGAGCCGTCACCGTGACCAGCGCCGTCCGTGGCATGATGCGGGACGATCCGCGAACCCGCGCCGAGGCGATGGCGCTGGCAATGGGGCATCGCCCGTTGGGCTTTCAGTAGCGACGCCCTCAGCGGCGCGCCGAGCGCGGGCGCCGCGGGACGGCGAGGCTGGGAGGAGTGGCGGTAGATGACGGCGGGGCTAGGCGTGCGAATCGAGGACGCAACCCTTGGAGCGGACGCTCAGGTGCGGTTGGTCATCACCGGGGTGAGCGACCCGGCAGGTCTGCGCAGCAAGTGGGCCGCAGCGGGCGCGGCGGTCACGGTGCGGGGCGAGCGGCTGCGGGCGACCACGACCGTGGACTCGCTTGCGCGGGCGGCAGGGCGGGCGTTGCCGACTGACGAGGCGCGGGCGCTTGACGCCGCCCTGCGCTCGGCGGTCAGCGCATGGAGGGGCCCCTCGCCGCAGGTGTCGATCGGTGAGTCCTGGCTCGACTGCAGCAGCCGCACGCTGATCGCAGGCGTCGTGAACGTGACGCCTGATTCGTTCTCCGACGGCGGCGCGCTGTTCCCCGGGCGCCATCCGCAGACGGCGGTCGCGCATGCCAAAGCGCTGATCGCGGAAGGCGCGGATCTTCTCGACATCGGGGGTGAGTCGACCCGTCCGGGCTCGCACCCCGTGCCTGCCGCGGAAGAGCGGCGCCGAGTGATCCCGGTGATTGAGGCGCTCGCTGACTCTGGAGTCGTGCTGAGCATTGACACCCGCAAGCCCGAGGTCGCCGCCGAGGCGCTGAAGGCGGGGGCGGCGATTGTCAACGATGTTTCCGGCGGGGCCGATCGCAAGCTGCTCGAGCTGGTTGCCGATAACGGCGCCGGCTACGTGCTCATGCACACGCCGGGCTTGCCGCTGGTCATGCAGTCACTTGCCAGCTACCGCGACGTCGTCGCGGAGGTCTACGAGTTTCTCGCCGAAGGGCTAGTGCGCTGCGAGCAAGCCGGCATGGCGCCCGAGAAGATCCTGGTCGACCCGGGGATCGGATTCGGCAAGACAGTCGAGCACAATCTTGCGCTGCTGCGGGCTCTTCCGCAGTTCCGCGGGCTGGGACGGCCCGTGCTGCTCGGCGCGAGCCGGAAGAGCTTTCTCGGGGCGCTGCTGGACGGCGCCGGCCCCGATGAGCGCCTCGAAGGCAGCCTCGCGTGCGTTGCAAGGGGAGTCTGGGCGCGCGCCGGCGTACTGCGCGTTCACGATGTCGCGGCCAGCGTTCGGGTCGCCCGGGTGACGAAGGCGATCCTGGCGGGCTCGGAGCGCTCCGCCGATCAGTGACGGGGGGAAGCCGCGAGTCGCGGCGAGACGGCTCGGCTCGGCTGGGCGCGCTGTTGCGCTGGCTGTG
>DATKBU010000036.1:0-15182 GCA_035513815.1 Egibacteraceae bacterium | reverse complement strand
TGGATGCGAGCTCGTCGGCGCTCTCTTCCTGCTCCAGGCGCAGCCACCGGGCCGCAAGATGCATTGGGGGGAGGAAGAAGCTGAGATCCCGGGCGATCCCGACCCCGAGCCACAGCAAGTTGTCGCGGCGGCGGATGTGGGCCAATTCGTGCGCCAGGAGCCCTTCCAGCTCCCGGTCATCAAGTTGCCGCAGGAGCTGCGGATCGACGGCGACGATGGGGTGCAGCGTGCCGACTGTGAACGCGCCCCCCGGACATCGGCGCAGCAGCAGGACCTGCGGCGTCGGAATGCCCATCTTCCGCGACAGCTTGCGCGTCATGCGCATCAGCCCGGAGTTGCGAGCGGGACGGGACGCCCGCGCCAGGACGCGACGCACGGTCACCATGCCGAAGACGCGCCGCAGGACCAGAGTGCCGACGACCGTGCCGTACAGCACCAGCAGCAGATCGACGCCGAGCCCGGCGGCCGTCAGGCCCTGAAGCGCCTCAAAGCTCAGTGATGGGGCGCTCCCGCCCCAGCCCACGCTGGGCAGGAAGCCCGCGTTGGCTCGCACCGCGGTGATGCTCGCCGCGACCGCGGTCAGCACCGGACCGAGAATCAGCAGGCGCCTGGCGAGTCCGCTGCGCACCATCCCTGTGCTGACAGCGAGCGTCGCGAGACCGACCGCCGCGAGGGACCCCAGGAGGGCCCGCACCGCGTACGACTCAGTGAGGAGTGTGAGAAAGACCCCCCCGGAGCCGTCGAGCACTATCCCTCCAGCGCCCGAAGCTGGCGAATCTTGCTCCGCAGCGCGTTCATGCGGACCGGATCACCTTCGTCGTTCACGACCTCGACGAAGTAGCTCATCGCCGGCTCGGGGAACGAGTCCACCAGCCAGTCCACGACCGAGGTGACGGTGGACCGCGCGTAGTCCTCGCGGCTTACCGTCGGCCGGTAGCGATGAGCGAGTGCGGTCGTGTCCCGGTCCAGCAATCCCTTGGAAGCCAGGCGACCCATCGTGGTCATGATCGTCGTGTAGGCGAGGTCACGCCGGCGCGCCAGCGCCTCGTGGACATCCCGCACGGTGGTTTCCCCGAGGTCCCAGACCGTTTCCATGACCTCTGTCTCAAGCGGGCCGAGAAGCCCGTCCAGTTGATTTCTGCGCTGCGCCATCGACCGCCTCCGCATCGTATCGAGCCACCATCGTAGACCGGTGCCCCTCGCTGCGTCGAGAGGCGTCGACGTGTCCGGATGCCCGACCTGGCTGCGCCAGTGCTAGAGGCGGTGATGCCGGCAGATGATCGCGAAGTCCTGAGGGTCGATGCTGGCCCCTCCCACCAGTGCGCCGTCGATCTGCGGCTGTCGCATCAGCTCAGCGACGTTGCCCGGCTTGACGCTGCCGCCGTACTGCACGCGCACCGTCTCGGCCGTGTCGCCGCCGTAGAGCTCGGCCACGACGCCGCGCACCACACCGCACATGTCCTCGGCGTCACCGGCGGTGGCCGTGCGTCCCGTGCCGATCGCCCAGACCGGCTCGTAGGCGATCACCATCTGGGCTGCCTGCTCGCCGCTGACGCCCTCCAGCCCTGAGCGGAGCTGTGACACGACAACCTTCTCAGCATCGCCCGCCTCCCGATCCTCCAGGGTTTCGCCGACGCACAAGATCGGCGTCATGTCGTGCGCCAGGACGGCATGCACCTTGCGGTTGACGACCTCGTCGCCCTCGCCGAACAGCGCGCGGCGCTCCGAATGACCGCAGAGCACATAGCGGACGTTGAGTCGAGCCAGCATCAGGGGACTGACCTCGCCGGTGTAGGCGCCGGCTGATTCCCAATGACAGTTCTGCGCGCCAAGCGCGATGTTCAGGCGGTCGCCCTCGATCAGCGTCTGGATGCTCCGCAGCGCGGTGAACGCCGGGATCACCACAATCTCTGAGGCGTCGTAGTCCTCCGGGTTGAGGTGATACGTGAGCTGCTGGACCAGCTGGATGGCCTCCAGGTGATCGAGGTTCATCTTCCAGTTGCCGGCGAGTATCGGGGTTCGGGTCATAGCGCAGGGCTCCTTCGCAGCGCGGCGACGCCTGGCAGGTCGACGCCCTCGAGGTACTCCAGGGAAGCGCCGCCGCCGGTCGAGACGTGGCTCACCTGATCAGCCAACCCGAGCTTGCGGATCGCCGCAGCGCTGTCGCCGCCTCCGATCACGGTGAAGCCATCGCTGGCTGCGACCGCCCGGGCGACGCCTTCGGTCCCGCGCGCGAACGGCGGCCACTCGAACACGCCCATGGGCCCGTTCCACAGAATCGCGGCCGCATCGGCGATCGCGCCGGCGAAGCGCGCCACTGTGTCCTCGCCGATGTCCAGCCCCATCCAGCCCTCCGGGATGCCGTCAGCGGACACGCGCCGGTGGTCTGCATCGGCATCGAAGGCCTCAGCTGCGATGACATCGACCGGCAGGAGCAGCTCCACGCCCGCCTTGTCGGCGCGAGTCAGCAACGCTTCCACCGCGTCGAGCTGATCGGCCTCGACGCGGCTCCCGCCGATGTCGTAGCCCTTGGCTTTGAGGAAGGTGAAGCACATTGCGCCGCCGATGAGCAGGCGGTCGACCCGGGTGAGCAGGTTCTCCACGACCCCGAGCTTGTCGGAGACCTTTGCCCCGCCAAGGATGGCCACAAAGGGCCGAGGGGGATCGGTGAGCAGTCGCGACAGCACGCGCAGCTCCGTCTCCATCAGCTCGCCGGCGACGGAGTCCTTCAGCCGCGCCGGGACGCCCACCACGCTCGCGTGCGCCCGGTGCGCCGCGCCGAACGCGTCGTTGACGTAGGCGTCGCCGAGCGCGGCCAGCTGGTCGGCGAAGTCATCGTCGTTGGCGGTCTCGCCAGGCTCGAAGCGCAGGTTCTCGAGCAGCACGACGTCGCCGTCGCTCATCGCCTGGACCTTCTTCCGGGCATCTGCCCCGACCACGTCGCTGACCGCCGTGACCTCTGAGCCCAGCAGCTGGGACAGGCGGGCGGCCACGGGCGCGAGACGCAGCTCGGGGACGGCCCTGCCCTTGGGCCGGCCGAGATGGCTCATCAGCACCACTCGGCCGCGCGCGCGCTGCAGCCGCCGGATCGTCGGCAGCGACGCCTCGATCCGCAGATCGTCGGCGACGGCGCCGTCGCGCAGCGGAACGTTCAAGTCGACCCGGACGAGCACGCGCCGCCCCGCCGGATCCAGTTGGTCCAGACCCGGGATATCTTCAGCGATGGCCATCTACGACAGCCGCTCCCCGACGTACTCGACGAGGTCCACCAGGCGGCAGGAGTAGCCCCACTCGTTGTCGTACCAGCCCAGCACCTTGACCAGTGAGCCGTTGGCCATGGTCGCCAGGCCGTCGAGGATGCAGCTGTGCGGGTTGCCGATGATGTCGACCGAGACGATGGGATCCTCGGTGTACTCGACGATGCCCTTCAGGTTGCCCTGCGCTGCAGCCCGGAACGCGTCGTTGATCTCCTGGGCTGTGGTCTCGCGCTCCAGCACCGCGACCAGGTCCGTGACCGAGCCGTCCGGGACCGGCACGCGCAGCGCGAGGCCGTCGAGGCGGCCCTCGAGCTGGGGCAGGGCGAGCGAGGCGGCTTTGGCAGCGCCCGTGCTGGTCGGGATGATCGACAGTGCGCCGGCACGCGCACGGCGCAGATCGCTGTGCGGCTGGTCGTGCGTGCCTTGGTCGTTGGTGTAGGCGTGCACGGTCGTCATCAGGCCCTGCTTGATGCCGAAGGTCTCGTCGAGCACCTTCGCCATTGGCACCACGCTATTGGTGGTGCAGCTGGCATTCGAGATGATGTCGTGGTTGGCGGGGTCGTACTTCGCCTCGTTGACCCCCATGACGATGGTCACGTCCTCGTTCTTCGCCGGCGCCGAGATGATCACCTTGCGCGCGCCTGCGTCCAGGTGCGCCCTGGCCTTGTCTGCCGCAGTGAACAACCCGGTCGACTCGACGACGACGTCAACCCCCAGGTCCTTCCACGGCAGATCGGCGGGGTTGCGCTCGGAGCTGATCGCGATCTCGCGCCCGTCCACGACGATGCCGCCGTCGCTGAGCTCCACGGTCCCCTTGAACCGCCCGTGCACGCTGTCGTAGCGCAGCAGGTGGGCCAGCGTGCGGTTATCGGTCAGATCGTTGACGCCCACGATCTCGACATCGGCGCCCTGCTCCTTGGCGGCGCGGAGGAAGTTCCTACCGATGCGCCCGAAGCCATTGATTCCCACGCGAGTTGCCATAGTTTTCCTCACATTGTCGCTTGCGGTTCCTGGTGGCTTTTCTGTGCAGGCGCAGCGTGCCCAGCGTGCACAGGGATATGGCCGAACACTTTACCTGAGAGCCCGCCCCCATGGCTCCGTCGCCGTCGCCTGCCCAGAGGCCGATTCGAGCACGAGCTCCACCGCGCCGGCCAGCCGCAGCGGGTCGTGACCGCTGGCCGGTCGGTCGTCATCGTCTCGCGCGAGGAGGTCGGCCGTCACGACCGAGCGGACGGCGGGGTGCTCGAGCTCCGTCCCGATCGGGGCGCCCGGGCCCGGCGCGGGCGGTCCGTCGTGGAGGACGACCGCGTCAAGCGTGAGCCCTGGAAGATGGTGAACGAGGGCGGCGACGTGGGCGCGCGCATCGAAGCCGGCGGTCTCGATCGGCTGGGTGGAGATGTTGGCGACGTACACCACGGTGGCGGCGGAGCGCATGACGGCGTCAGCGATCCCGGGGGCCAGCAGCGTGGCCAGCACGCTGGTGAACAGGCTTCCCGGGCCGAGCATGATGAGCTCGGCGCCGTCGATGGCTTCGATCGCCGGCCCGCAGGCAGCTGCGTCGCGCGGCGACAGCCAGACCTGCTCGATGGGGCCCTCTGAGGTCATGACGCGCACTTGGCCCTCGACCTCTGCGCCGGCGATGCGCGCATGCAGCTGAACGGGGCTCGTGGTGGCGGGAAGGACCCGCCCGGCGCAGCGCAGCAGTCGCCCCGCCTCATCGAGGGCGGCGACAAAGTCGCCTCCTCGCCGTTCTGCGAGCGCGACCAGCAGCAGGTTGCCGAGCGCGTGGCCAGCGAGGTCGCCGGAGGCGAAGCGGTGCGCGAGCGCGTCGGCGAACGCGTCGTCACGAGCCAGCGCCAGCAGTGCCATGCGCAGGTCGCCGGGGGCGATGATCCCAAGATCTCGGCGCAGGCGCCCGCTCGATCCGCCGTCGTCGGCGACAGTCACGACGGCCGTGGGGCTCGCGCCGAGCAGACGCAGAGCCGAGAGTGCCCGCGCCAGCCCATGTCCCCCGCCGAGGGCGACAACGGAGGGCGCGCTTCGCTCGAGCGATATCTCTGCGCTCACTCCTTGAGCCGATCGCGGTGATCCACCTTGACCGACACCCCCAGCGAGCGGATGTGCTCGGCGATCTCCTCCCCCAGCACCACTGATCGGTGCTTGCCCCCGGTGCAGCCGATAGCGACGGTGAGATAGTGCTTGCCCTCTTTGATGAACGCCGGAATCATCAGCTCCATCAGCGGCTCCAGGCGCGAGAGGAACTCCCCGGTCTCGGGCTGGCCCATGACGTAGGCGCGCACCGGCTCATCAAGTCCGGTGTAAGGGCGCAGCTCGTCGACCCAATGCGGGTTGGGCAGGAATCTGCAGTCGAGCACCATGTCGGCGTCGCGCGGCGTCCCGTTCTTGAAGCCGAAGCTCACCACGTTGACGACCAGGCGATCGCGCTCCGCGCCGCCGAAGGCGTCGACAAGGCGCTCGCGCAGCTCATGCACGTTCAGCTCGGTGGTGTCGATGACCAGATCGGCCTCCGCCCGCAGGTCCGCCAGCAGCGCCCGCTCGCGCTCGATGCCGTCCACGACCCTGTCGCGCTCTGCAAGCGGATGAGCGCGCCGAGCCGCCTCGTACCGCTTGACCAGTGACTCGTCGCTGGCCTCGAGGAACAGCACGCGGGGGCTGATGTCGCGGGCCTTGAGCTCTTCCAGCGTGCTCTGCAGATCGCCGAAGAACTGCCGGCCTCGCACATCCACGACCAGAGCCAGCCGATCGACCGCTGCGGCCTGGGCGGTCGCGAGCTCGACCACCCGCTGCATCAGCGACGGAGGCAGGTTGTCGATCACGAAGTACCCGAGGTCCTCGAGCACCTTCGCGGCCGTCGTCCGCCCGGCACCGGACAGCCCCGTGATGATCGCCAGGTCCGGCTTCATCGCCTGTGCGCCTTCCTGTGTCAGCTCAGGGACTCGTGGATCAGCTGGGCGAGCCTATCGGATATGCCATCGACCTCGGCCAGCTCGCCGACTGAGGCCTCGCGGATGCGCTTGAGCGAGCCGAACCGGTCCAACAGCGCGCGACGGCGAGCTGGCCCGATCCCGGGCATCTCATCGAACGCGGATTCAGTCATCTGCCGGCCCCGCAGCGAGCGGTGATACGTGACCGCGAAACGGTGGGCTTCGTCGCGGACGCGCTGGAGCAGGTACAGCGCCTCACTCGATCGCGGCAGCACGATCGGCTCGTCGCGATCGGGCACGAAGACCTCCTCGAGCCGTTTTGCCAGCGAGCATACGCTGACCCCCCCCACGCCGAGCTCCTCCAGTGCGCGCCCGGCCGCGGCGAGCTGGCCCTTGCCGCCGTCGATCACGACGAGGTTGGGCGGGTAGGCGAAGCGCCGCTGAGCGGCTGGCTTGTCGATCTCGTCGAGGAACCGGCGAAACCGCCGGGTGATGACCTCGTGCATCATCGCGAAGTCGTCTTGTCCCACGACCCCGCGGATCTTGAACCGCCGGTACTCCGACCGCCTCGGCAGGCCGTCCTCCATGACCACCATCGAGGCCACGCTGTTCGTGCCCTGCAGGGTCGAGATGTCGTAGCACTCGATGCGCAGCGGCGACTCGGGCAGCGCCAGTGCCTCCTGCAGATCGACCAGCGCCTGGCTGCGAGCGTTGAAGTCCTTGGCTCGCTTGAGCTTGTGCTGATGGAAGGCTTCAAGGGCGTTGTCGCGGACCGTTTCGAGGAACGCGCGCTTGTGTCCGCGCTGCGGGACCCGGATGCGGACCGGGCCGCCGCGGATCTCGCCGAGCAGCTCCTCGAGCGCCTGCCGATCCGCCGGCTCGACGGGAACGAGGATCTCACGAGGCAGGTCGTCGCCGCGCTCCGTGGCCAGCTCCATCAGAAATCGAGTCAGCAGCTCCGAAGCGTCCAGCGCCTCGACCTTGTCGACCGTCCAGCCCTTCCGGCCGACTACGCGGCCCTTGCGCACAAAGAACGCCTGAAATGCGGCTTCGAGGTCGTCGTCGTGGAAATGCACTGCGTCGAAGTTCTCCGGCCGCGGCGACACCATGGTCTGACGCTCCAGCGCCTTGCGCACCGCGGTGAGCTGATCACGGATGCGCGCCGCCGCCTCGAAATTGAGCTGCTCGGCCTCGGCGGTCATGCGCTCGGAGAGCTCATCAAGCGTCGCCTCCACGTCGCCCTCGAGGAACGCGATCAGCTCCGAGACCAGGTCTCGATGATCGGGCTCGCTGATCTTGCCGACGCAGGGAGCCGCGCAGCGCCCGATGTGGAACAGCAGACATGGTCGATCCGTCCGGCGGCAGCGGTCGAACACTCCGTTCGAGCAGGTGCGCACTGGGAAGACCCGCAGCAGCAAGTCCAGGGTCTCGCGGATGGCGTACGCGTGGGCGTACGGCCCGAAGTAGCGGGTCCCGTCTTTGCGCGGGTTCCGGCGCACCATCGCGCGGGGTACGTCGTCCTGGACGGTGATCGCCAGGTACGGGTAGCTCTTGTCGTCGGTGTAGCGGACGTTGTAGCGGGGCCGGTGCTGCTTGATCAGGTTGTATTCCAGATGCAGCGCCGCGACTTCGCCCGAGCACACGATCCATTCGACGCTGCGGGCTGCCTCGAGCATCCCGCGCGTGCGCTGATGGATGCCAGCCCAGGCGCCGAAGTAGCTGGCCAGCCGCGCGCGCAGGCTCTTGGCCTTGCCCACGTAGACGACGCGCCCATGACGATCACGCCACAGATAGCAGCCCGGCTCCGCAGGGATCGAGCCAGGCTCAGGGCGGAAAGCCAAGGCCGGATTGCGCATCCCTCCATGATGGCAGCCTTGCGCGCTCGGCTGACTCACGGCGATCGCCCCGGCGCCTGCGACCGTAGACTTCGCGCGTGGATGTCCGCTGGCTGACCGCGTTCATTGATCGTCCCGCGGACTCCTTCGAGCTAGCGGTGCGGTTCTGGTCGGCGCTCACCCGGTCGACACTGTCGCCGCCGCGTGGCGATACGGGCGAGTTCGCGACGCTCCTCCCGCCGGACGGGGACCCGTACCTGCGTGTGCAGCGAGTCGCCGAGGGCACGGGCGGCACGCACCTGGACCTCCACGTGGATGACGTCGACGAGTTCGCCCGTAGCGCGATCGCGGCCGGCGCCGTTGAGCATCGCCGGCACGGCGGATTGGCGGTGCTGCGCTCGCCGGCGGGCCTGCCGTGGTGCGCGGTCGCCCACCACGGTGAGGCAGTCCGCCCGGCGCCGCAGGAGGCGGGCGACACGGGCGAGCTCCATCTGATCGACCAGCTCTGCATCGATATCCCCGCGTCGCGATTCGATGACGAGTGCGAGTTCTGGTCGCGTGTCACCAGCTGGGAACTCCGCCGGTCCTCCGTGCGATCGGAGTTCGCCTACCTAGTTCGCCCCGAGGGCTGCCCGCTGCGGCTGATGCTGCAGCGCTGTGACGACGGCGCGGTGCGGGCGCACCTTGACGTCGCGAGCAGTGACGTCGAGACGGTCGTGGCCCATCACCTGCGACTGGGAGCAGTCGCCGGTGCGCACTTCGAATACTGGACCGTCATGGCCGATCCGGCCGGGCGCCCCTATTGCGTCACCGCCCGCGACCCGGTCACGGGTTCGCTGGCCTCCTAGGCGCGGCGCGCCCCGGCATGCTCACAGCCAGCAGAACGCTCCGCCAGCGCGGACCGCCGCCGTCAGCGGCGACGCAGCACGGTGGTGAACTGCGGCCACTGAAAAAGGCTGAAAGCGCTTGCAACCTGTTCCACCGGCAGATCTCGCATGCGAGCGCGCAGTCGCCGGGGTGTCAGCTTGTGGCAGTGAATCTCCCGCGCCCGAAGCGGTGTCCCATGCAGGATGACCGAGCTGGGAATGGCGTACAGTCCCATGATCGGCTCGGCGGGGTAGACCATCACGAGCGTGCCACCTGGGCGCACGACCCGGCACATCTCCGCCAAGGCGCCGTCGATGTCTGGGATGTGCTCGATCGTGTGCATCGAGCAGAGCCCGTCAAAGTGGTCGTCGGGGAAGTCCAGGCGCTCGCCCGGCATGACGTAGGCGCGATCCGCGACGCTGTTGGCGATCGCCTGGGGATTCGCATCCACCCCGACGGCGTCCGCGCCTTCGTCTTGGATCCGCTTGAGCAGCAGGCCCCGCCCGCAGCCGACCTCCAGGATTCGCATCCCGGGACGCGGCTCGAGGTAGCGCGCGACCGCCCGCCAGTGATGGGGGTCGAAGTGGTTGACCCGCGCGTAGCTCACCGAGTCGTAGCAGACCACGTCGCCTCCTGAAGGTGAGCGCCGAGTTCGCACCATACCCCGGTCGTCCAGCGGGGCACGTGTTCCCCGGCGGATCACGCTCAGGCGGCTTCCGCGGTCGTCGCGAGCTCATGCAGCAGCCCGTCGAGGTGGGAGACGATGGCATCCCAGCTGAAGCGCTGCTCGACGAAGGCGCGGCCGGCGGCGCCCATCCTCCTCAGCTGCTCAGGGTCTTCAAGAAGGTCGATCACAGCCGCCGCCACATCGTCAGGATCGGAGCCGTCCACCAGTCGCCCCGTCTCACCATCGATCAGCGCGTCCGGCGCGCCGCCGGAGTCGCCGGCGATCACCGGCACCCCGCATGCCTGTGCCTCCAGAAAGACGATGCCGAGGCCTTCGACATCGAGTCCTCCGAGGCGGGTGCGGCAGGGCATCGCGAACAGATCCGCTGCCGCATGGTGAGCGGGAAGATCCGCCGCCGGCACCTCGCCCGCGAGAATGACCCTCCCATCCAGCGCCAGCGTCTCGATGCGCGCCGCCAGCTTAGCCTCGAGCGGACCGCCGCCGACCAGCAGCAGCCTGGCGTCGGGGTGGCGGGCGAGCACCTGCGGCCAGACCTGCACCAGCACGTCTTGCCCCTTGCGGGCGACGAGCCGACTGACACAGACGACCAGCGGCGCATCATCGGGGATGTGGTGGCGCCGGCGGACGACGGCGCCACCCGCACCGGGATGGAACGTGCTGGTGTCGATCCCCGGCGGCACGTACTCAATCGGGATCCACGGGCGAATCCAGGGGCGCAGCTTCTCGCGCGTGTACCCGCTCAGGACTCCGACCGCGCCCAGGCCCTTGGTGGCATGGCGCACCAGCGGCCCCAGCCCGACCGTGACCATGCCTGCCTCGTGGCCCTGCGTGAAGGCGTACGCAGGAAGATCCAGCTTCACGGCGAGTTGGCCCAGCGGCCACGCCGCCCCGAAGCAGATCACCTCGGCGCCATGCTCGGCCGCTGCCTCCTCGATCTCCTTCAGCAGCATGCGGTTCGGCATGAGCGGGCGCCGACCTACCCGGTCGACGCGGTAGGGCAGCGTCGCGTCGTGCTCGCGATCCCCAGGCCATGGCGACGCGAGGACCCGCGTGGCCTCGGCAGGCAGGCGCTTGAGCACGCCGGCGACGTAGTTCTCGATCCCGCCGGCTCGTGGGGGGAAATCGTTGGTCACCCACAGCGTGCGGACCATTCCTGCTCACCCCCTCTGCGCTGCGCCGACGACGCGGTGCGCACTTCCACCCAAACGCACACTACAGTGCGGGAA
Organism: Egibacteraceae bacterium; assembly: GCA_035513815.1. Taxonomy (GTDB): domain Bacteria; phylum Actinomycetota; class Nitriliruptoria; order Euzebyales; family Egibacteraceae; genus DATKBU01. The sequence goes on along the minus strand of DATKBU010000036.1, from coordinate 4,364 downwards.
GTGAGCGCAACTGCCACGTCAGCTCATAGCTGAGCACCCAGCGCCACCGCGCGGGCTCATTGGCGCCGAGGCCCAGGGCCGGAAGCTGCGAGGCATAGCAGAGCACTGCCTGCTCCTTGCGCGCTCGGTCATCAGGGGACAGCTCGATGACCTGCGCATCCATTTGCTCTGGGTCAAGACCTCGCCCGGTCAGCTCGCTGTGCAGCCAATAGTCGGCGTCGAGGAACTCACCGTTGGCCTCCCCGGTGACCCACTCCGGCCAGCCGTACTCGATGCTGTACGGCAGGTCGGCGAACAGGAAGACCTCGTGCTCACGGCCGACCCGGCGGCAGGCGGACAGGACGGCGTCGCGCACCGCGCGATGGTCCCGGTTGCCGCCGACTGCTGAGGGCGCCCAGACCTGCCCGGCCGCTTCGACCAAGGGCTCCACACGGCGGATCAACCGCTCGCGATCCAGCTCGGCGTCCCGAAACTCCTCTTCAGGCTCGCCGAGCCGGACCGATGCGCATCCCAGAATGGCGACTGCGCGATCATCCTCCGCCAGACGCTCGGCGTGGCGCTGCGCCATCGATGCCGCTCGGGTGAGCCGGCCCCACCGGGTGACGTCGAGGTCCGGAGGCGGCCCGCCTGACAATACCGTCACCAGCTGCGCGCCGGGCTGCATCAGCCGCGCGGAGGCCGACAGGACTCCGTCATCCAGATGGGGCGAGAACACCGTCACGTCTGTAGGCACAAGACCTCCTTCGTCGGGGCTAAAGCGGACATCCGCCATCATGAGGCGCCGCTGCGCTCAGAGCAGGCCGGCGAGGAATTTGCCCGTATAGCTCTCCCCCACCTTGGCGATGTCCTCGGGGGGTCCCTCGGCGACCAGGCGCCCGCCGCCTGAGCCGCCCTCGGGCCCGAGGTCGATCACCCAGTCCGCGGTCTTCACGACGTCGAGGTCGTGCTCGATGACGATCACGGTGTTGCCCTTGTCGACCAGGCGATGGAGCACCGCCAGCAGCTTGCGGACGTCCTCGAAGTGCAGGCCGGTGGTGGGCTCATCCAGGATGTAGACCGTCTGGCCGGTCGCGCGCTTGCGCAGCTCCGAGGCGAGCTTGACCCTCTGAGCCTCGCCGCCTGACAGGGTGGTCGCCGGCTGGCCGAGGCGGACGTAGCCCAGGCCCACGTCACACAGCGTCGACAGATGGCGCGCGATGGCAGGGATATTCGCGAAGAAGCCGTCGGCCTCCTCGGCGGACATGTCCAGGACCTCGCTGATCGTGCGTCCCTTGTAGTGCACCTCGAGCGTCTCGCGGTTGTAGCGCCGGCCCTTGCAGACCTCGCACGGCACGTAGATGTCGGGCAGGAACTGCATGTCGATCTTGATCGTCCCGTCACCCGCGCACGCCTCGCAGCGCCCGCCCTTGACGTTGAAGCTGAAGCGCCCGGGCTGGTAGCCGCGCACCTTGGCCTCCTGGGTGGCGGCGAACAGCTTGCGGATGTGGTCGAAGACGCCGGTGTAGGTCGCTGGGTTGGAGCGCGGCGTCCGGCCGATCGGCGACTGGTCGATGCCGACGACCTTGTCGACCAGCGACAGACCGTCGATCCGCTTATGCCGGCCGGCGGCGGCGCGGCTGCCGTACACGTGGCGCAGCAGCGCGGTGTGCAGGATGTTCTGCACCAGCGTGGACTTGCCGGAGCCGGAGACGCCGGTCACCGCGGTGAACGTGCCGAGGGGAAAGCGCACGTCGATATCGGCGAGGTTGTGCTCGCGGGCGGCGCGCACGACCAGCTCGTGGTCCTTCTTCGGCGATCGCCGCGTCGCGGGCACCGCGATCGAGCGCTGGCCCGACAGGTAGGCACCGGTCATTGACCGCTCGTTGGCCTTGAGCCCAGCGAGATCGCCTGAGTGGACGATCTCCCCGCCGTGCTCGCCGGGGCCCGGACCGATGTCGACGAGGTGGTCGGCCGCCTCGATTGTCGCCCGGTCGTGCTCGACGACGATGACGGTGTTGCCCAGATCGCGCAGGCGGATGAGCGTCTCGATCAGCCGCTCGTTGTCGCGCTGGTGCAGGCCGATCGACGGCTCGTCGAGCACGTAGAGGCAGCCAACCAGCCCTGACCCGATCTGCGTGGCCAGCCGAATGCGCTGCGCCTCTCCCCCGGCCAGGGTCCCGGCAGCCCGGTTCAGCGTCAGATACTCCAGCCCCACGTCGAGCAGGAAGCGCAGTCGGGCGCGGATCTCCCGGAGCACCCGCTCGGCGATCATCTCCTCGCGATCGCTCAATTCGAGCTCGCCGAAGAATCGCTCCGCCGAGGCGATCGACTGGGCGCAGGCCTCGGAGATGTTGAGCCCGCCGATGGCCACCGCCAGCGGCAGCGGCCGCAGCCTGGCGCCCTGGCAGGTCGTGCACGGCACCTCGCGCATATAGTCCTCGATGCGCTCGCGCACCATGTCGGATTCAGACTCAACGTGGCGTCGCAGCAGGTGCGGGATGATGCCTTCGTACGCGGCTCGGTACTGCCGACGCCGCCCGTAGCGGTTGACATAGGTGACCTGGACCCGCTTGCCGCCCGGCATGCCGTACAGGACGACCCGGCGGTCGGCCGGCTTGATCTTCTTCCAGGGGGTGTCAGGCGGGAAGCCGAGGTGCTCGGCCACCGCGGTGAGAAGCTGCCGGTAGTAGGTCGACTGGCCCCCGGTCGCCCACGGCAGGACGACGCCCTCGGTCAGGCCCAGGTCCTCATCCCCGATGACCAGCTCGGGCTCGACCTCGAGGCGCGTGCCGAGGCCCGAGCACGCGCTGCAGGCCCCGTAGGGGGTGTTGAACGAGAAGTCGCGAGGGGCCAGCTGGTCGAAGCTCAGCCCGCAGTGCGTGCAGGCCAGGTGCTCGGAGAAGGTGCGCAGGTCGGGCTCGCCGTCGCCGTTGCGCGGGATGATCTCGACGGCCGCGATCCCCTCCGCGAGCTGCAGGGCTGTCTCGACCGAGTCGGCCAGGCGGCGTCGGATGTTGGGCTTGGCCACCAGCCGGTCGATGATGACCTCGATCGTGTGCTGCTCGTAGCGGGCAAGCTTCGGCGGATCTGCGAGATCGACGATCTGCGGCTCGCCGGTCCCCGAGGTGATGCGGGCTCGCGCGTAGCCGCGGGTGGACAGGTCGGCGAGGACCTTCTCGTACTCCCCCTTGCGGCCGCGGACGACCGGCGCCAGCACCTGGAAGCGGGTGCCCTCGGGCAGCTGCTCGATCTGGTCGATGATCTGCTCGGCGGTCTGTCGCTGGATCGGCCGGCCGCATTCGGGGCAGTGGGGCTTGCCGATCCGCGCATATAGCAGGCGCAGGTAGTCGTACACCTCGGTGATGGTGCCGACCGTCGAGCGCGGGTTGCGGCTCGTGGATTTCTGATCGATCGAGATCGCCGGCGACAGGCCTTCGATCACGTCGACGTCTGGCTTGTCCATCTGCCCGAGGAACTGGCGCGCATAGGCCGAGAGCGACTCGACGTACCGGCGCTGCCCTTCGGCGTAGATGGTGTCGAAGGCCAGGCTGGACTTGCCGGATCCCGACAAGCCGGTGAAGACCACGAGCGCATCCCTGGGCAGCTCGAGGTCGACGTTCTTCAGGTTGTGCTCTCGGGCACCGCGAATCAGCAGCGCGTCGCGGTGTGCCCGCCGAGGATCACTTGGGGCCACAGGAGACTCCGGGGACGTGGGTCGCCGATGCTCGCCAGCCCCGGGCGACGGCACGGCGCGCATGACTTCTGAGCAGTCTAGCGACGCGGGGCCACCGCCCGAGCGCGGGTGCGTGGCGGCCGACACGATGGCTGTCCACAGCGGCCTCCCGTTCGGTCGTGCGGCGAAGTCCTGCTAGCCGCCTAGTATAGTCGAACATCTGTTCTACTGCGCGAGGCGCGACGATGGGATCAAGGCCGATACAGTCGGCGGAGTGAGTTCGCACACGTACGGCGGCCATGTGGCGCCCGCCGGGCCGGCGATCGCGCGCTCGGCGCATCACGGCGGCGGCGCCAGCGTGGAGATCCGCAAGTTCTCGGTCGGACCGATGAACAACAACGTCTATCTGCTGGTCGATGAAGGGTCCGGGCGGGCGCTGCTGGTCGACGCTGCGAACGACGCCGAGCGGATCGTGGCCGAGGTCGATGGGCTGAACCTTGCGGGGATCATCACGACGCACGGCCACCGCGACCACTGGCAGGCGCTGGCCCGGGTGTCCCAGGCCACGGGAGCGCCGACGTATCTGCATCCCGGCGATGCCGCGATGGTGCCGGTTCGGGCGGACCATGAGATCGCGGACGCCATGCGAATCGAGTTCGGCGACGCCGAGGTCACGCTCATCCACACGCCGGGCCATACGCAGGGCAGCGTG
>DATKBU010000035.1:0-8989 GCA_035513815.1 Egibacteraceae bacterium | reverse complement strand
GGATCCGCTCGTGGAGGTTGGCCTCGGATAGGCGCTGGGCGGTGGCGGTGATCTCGCTCAGAGGGCGCAGAGTGCGTCCTGCCATGACCCATCCCACGCCCAGTGAGAACAGCGTGACGACCGGCAGCGCGAGCGCGGACTGCAGCATCAGCCGGCTGAGCGCCTCCTTGACCAGGCTGGCCTGCGCCGTGGTGAACATGGGTCCGGACAGCTGATTGAGGTCGCGGAGGAACCCCTGGAACGGCTGGCCGGCGCTGGGCTCGACGACGGCCTGCTGGGCGACGCGGCGCTGGACCGCCGTGCGCAGGTGCTCAGCGTCGCTCGTGAGGCTGCGCTCGACGAGGAAGAAGTTCAGCAGAAGCAGGCATACGCCGGTGGCGAACACCAGCCCGCCGTACCACAGGGTCAGGCGCAGGCGCGCAGTCCGGCGACGGCGCATCAGACCCGATACCCCGCGCCGACCACGGTGTGGATGACCGGCGGATCGCCAAGCTTGCGGCGCAGTGTCATGATCGTGACCCGGACGGTGTTCGTGAACGGGTCGGCGTGCTCATCCCAGACCCGCTCCAGCAGCTCCTCGGCGCCGACGACCCGCCCGTCCGCGCTGAGCAGCACTTCGAGGACGCCGAGCTCCTTGGCGGTCAGTGCGAGGTCCCGCCCGCCCCTCGTCGCGGCGCGCCGGTCCGGGTCGAGCGCCACATCGCCGGGGGAGAGCACCGGCGCGAGCCGCTGCGCCGGCCTGCGCTGCAGCGCGCGGATTCGGGCCACAAGCTCCGGGAAGGCGAACGGCTTTCCGAGGTAGTCGTCCGCGCCGATCGTCAGCCCTTCCACGCGGGCGTCGGGCGCTCCGGATGCGGTCAGCATCAGCACGCGCGTCGGCGCCTGCTCGACGGCGAGATGCCGGCAGACGTCGTCGCCGTGGACCTCGGGCAGGTCACGGTCGAGCACGCACACCTCGTAGTGGTGCACCGACAGCTTCTCGAGGGCGGCTGCGCCGTCAAAGGCGAGATCCACCGCCATCCCCTCACGTCGCAGACCCCGGGCGATGGCGTCGGCGAGCAGAGGTTCGTCTTCGACCACGAGCACTCGCATCGCGCACCCGCCTGACCTTCGACGACAACGACTCACCATACGGCGCGCCGCATAAGGGCTGGGTAAACCCGTGCCGCGGTTGCTCAACAACCTTACGCGAGCTTTACGTCGCGATGCGTAGGGTCGTTGGGATGCCAAGTCATTGGGGCACTGGTTCGGGCTGGGAGCCCTTCGAGCGGCATGCGTTTGACCGCGCCGCGGATTCCGCAACGCCCGACGACTGGTGGTCTCAGTCCGCGGGGTGGTCCGATTCCGGGGGGTCGGACGCTGGGGAGTCGGATTCCACCACGTCCGGCGAAGCGCCGCGGCGACGCTCACAAGGCAGCGTGCGTTCGCGCTCGCATATGAGCGCAGACGCACGCGACCGTGTCGCCGCGGCCGACGCGCGTGACCGGGCAGGCGCGCGCGGCCGTCGTGGGCGCAAGCCGGCCCGAGGCATGCGCCGGCTTGCCCGGGCGCTGCGCCGACTGGTGTCGATGATTGTCGTGGCGGCGATCGCGGCCGCCTGCAGCGCGCCCGGCCGCGACGCTGAGTCCAGTGGCCCGGACGCCGGGCCGACGCGCCGCGCCGGCGGCGCGGTGGTCTACGGCGCCGAGCAGGAGCCCGCGATCCTCAACCCGCTGCTCGTGGAGGGCGGTTTGCTCGCCACGGCCAGCGTCGTCGTGCCGGTGCTGTGGCCGCTGTGGCGCATTCGGCCCGACTTCACCTATGAGCCGCTGCTGCTCGACGGCGAGCCGGAGGTCAGCGTCGATCCATTCGCCGTCACGTACCGGCTGCGGGACGAGGCGGTGTGGAGCGATGGAGTCCCCATCACCGCGCACGATGTGCTGTTCACCATTGAGACCAAGCTGGATGAGCGCTTCGACATCAACTCCGTCGCCGGCTTCGACCTGATCGACCTGGACGCGACTGAGGTCATCGACGACAAAACCATCAAGGTGGTGTTCAGCGAGCCGTTCGCGCCGTGGCGCGCGCTGTTCAGCACCGCCGACGGGGTGATCCTGCCGCGCCACGCGCTGGAAGGCGAGGACTTCAACACGATCTGGAACGACGGGATCGTCGGGGCGGACGGCGAGCCGATCGCCAGCGGCCCATTCAAGCTTGCCAGCTGGACGCGGGGCCAGCAGCTGGTCCTGGAGCGCAACGAGGCGTTCTGGGGCGAGCCTGCTGGCTTGGACCAGCTGGTGGTGCGCTTCATGGCCGACTCCGACACGCAGGTGCAGGCCCTGCGCGGCGGTGAAGTGGACGTGCTGTATCCCCTGCCGCAGCCGGATCTCATGGACAGCCTCGGAGGTCTGGATGGCGTGACGCTTGAGGTCGATCACGGCCCGGTGTGGGAGCATCTGGACTTCAACCTCGTGATCCCGGGACTGGACCAGCTCGCCGTCCGCCAGGCGATCGCGCAGGCCATCGACCGCGAAGCGATCGCGGCCCAGCTGATCGCTCCGCTGGCCGGCGGCCAGGCCGACCCGCTGCACAGCGTCATCTACGTCGCCAACCAGAGCGAGTACGAGCCGCATTTCGATCGCTGGCGCTTCGACCCCGATGGGGCGGTGCGCGCACTCGAGGAGGCCGGCTGCGCGAAGGCCGATGACGGCATCTTCGTCTGCGACGGGGTGCGCCTGTCCTTTGCCTACGCGGCCACGTCCGGCAACCAGCTTCGGGAGCTGCAGTTCGAAGTGATCCAGGCGCAGCTCGCGGACATCGGAATCGAGGTGACTCCCGCGCTGGGCGAGCCCGCCGAGGTCTACGGCTCGGTCCTGCCGGCCGGGCCCGACGGCGCGTGGGATCTGTTCGTCTACGCCTACTCGGGAAGCCCGGACCCGTTCGAGAACAACACGCTGTACCGCTGCGGCGGGGAGCAGAACTTCACGTCCTACTGCGACGAGGAGGTCACCCGGCTGCTGGATGAGACCGAGCGCGAGCCTGACGCGGCTGAGCGGGTTCGCCTGTACAACGAGGTCGACTCGCTGATAGCCGAGGATCTCCCGCTCCTGCCGCTGTACCAAATCCCTCAGCCGATGGCCTTTCGCAGTGACCTCTCCGGTCCGCAGAACAACACGACCCAGTGGGGTCCGCTGTGGAACCTCGAGGAGTGGGAGCTGACGCGCGAATAACGGGCACTGCTGTCAGATACCTCGGTATAGTTGCGCTGTGGACAGCGAGTTCCTACGTATTGGTCAGGCGGCGGGTCTGCTCGGAGTGAGCGTCGACTCGCTGCGGCGCTGGGAGGCTGACGGGCGGATCGCGGTCCAGCGCAGCCCAGGCGGGCAGCGAGTCGTCGCGTTCAGCGAAATCCGCAGGCTGCTCGGGCAGCGTCGCGCGCCAAGGCCGGCGATCGCGGCTCAGTCGGCGCGGAACCAGTTCGACGCGGTGGTCACCGAGGTCGTGTGCGACGCCGCCGCCGCACTGGTCCGCATGCAAGCTGGACCGCACAGCCTGGTCGCGCTGATCACCGCCGACAGCGTGGAGGAGTTGGGGCTGGCGCCCGGCGTGGAGGTGGTCGCCTCGGTGAAGGCCACGAATGTGGTGGTCGGACTCCCTGGTCCAGGACGTTGAGCGGCCGGACCCGGCGCCTCGCCACGGCTACGGCGGCGCTGGCCGGATCCTTCCTGCTCGCAGCGGCCTGCGCGGGCGCGGGCGCCGCAGGACCGAGCGAGATCACCGTCCTGGCCGCGTCTTCGCTGACTGAGGCCTTCACGGAGCTCGCGGCCGGGTTCGAGTCGGTCAATCCTGACGCGCGGGTGCGCGTGTCGTTTGCGGGATCCCAGATCCTCGCGGCCCAGCTGCTCGAGGGGGCGCCCGGCGATGTGTTCGCATCGGCCGACACTCGCCAGATGGCCCGCGCTGCGGAGGCGGGGCTCGTCGGGCGTCCTCGGGCGCTGGCGAGCAACCGCCTGGTGATCATCACGCCGCCGTCCGATCCGGGGAACGTGGGAGCCGCCGTGGACCTTGCCAGAGACGGCGTCGCGGTGGTGCTCGCCGGTCGCGCGGTGCCCGCCGGACGCTACGCGCGACAGGCGCTCGCCGCGCTCGGGCTGGAGGAAGGCGTCGAGCGCCGGGTGGTCAGCGAGGAAGACGACGTGAAGGGCGTGGTCGCCAAGGTCGCCTTGGGTGAAGCCGACGCCGGGATCGTCTACGCCACCGATGTCCGCGGCGTCATGCGCGACCGGCTGCGAACCGTCCGATTGGGCGCCGACGTCGCCGTGCGGTATCAGATCGCGGCGACGACCGCGAGCCAGCAGCCGGAGATCGCGGCGCAGTTCGTCGAGTTTGCCCTGGACGACGGCGCCGAGATCCTTCGTCGGGCCGGTCTGGAGGGGCCATGACCCGTCGCTGGGTCCCCCGCCCTTCGCTCGCGCCGGGTGGGGGACTGGCGACCGGCTGGCTGTTGTGGACACTGGCGGCCGGAGGGCTGGCAGTGCTCGGTTTCCCGCTGGCGGCGCTGGTCGCGCGGGTGCGGTGGGCGCAGGCGCCGCGGCTGCTGACTGAGCCGGCCGCGATCGAGGCGCTGCGGCTGTCGCTGGTGACCTCTGGCGCAGCGGTGGCAGGCGCCCTCGTGCTCGGAGTGCCGCTGGCGTGGATCCTGGCGCGCGCCCGGCTGCCGGGGCGCGGGCTGCTGCAGGCCCTGGTGCTGCTGCCCATGGTTCTGCCGCCTGTGGTCGCCGGGGTCGGGCTGCTCGCGGCGTTCGGCCGCTCGGGCGCGCTGGGGGCGGCGCTGCAGGCCCTGGGGATCAGACTGCCGTTCACCACCGCCGGCGCCGCGCTGGCGCAAGCCGTCGTGGCCGCCCCGTTCCTCATCATCAGCGCCCAAGCCGGGTTCGCCTCCAGCGACCGGGGCGTCGAGGACGCCGCCGCGACGCTCGGCGCCAGCCGCTGGTTGATCTGGCGCGCGGTCACCCTGCCAGCCGTCGCGCCGTCGCTGCTCGGCGGCATCGCGCTGTGCTGGGCGCGCGCCCTGGGCGAGTTCGGCGCGACGATCACTTTCGCCGGGAGCCTTCGCGGGCGCACGCAGACGCTCCCGCTGGCGGTCCATGAGCTGCTGCAGACCGATCCTGACGCCGCCTTCGCGGTCAGTGCGCTGCTGTTGGCAGTCAGCCTGGTCCTGATCGTCCCGCTCGGCGCGCGGCTTGTCGTGAGCGCCCGGCGATGAGCGGCAGTCTCGACGCGCGACTGGTCATCCGACGCGGCGGGTTCACGGTGGAGGCGGCCCTGCGCGCCGGTCCGGGCGAGACGGTTGCGCTGCTCGGCCCGAACGGCGCCGGCAAGAGCACCATCGTCGAGGCGCTCGCTGGCCTTCGGCCGCTCCACGCCGGCCAGGTGCGGATCGGCCACGATGTCCTCGAAGACGTTTCCGCCAGTGTCCGTGTGCCGCCGGGAGCGCGCCGCGTCGGCGTCGTATTCCAGGATCTGCGTCTGTTCCCGGCGCTGTCGGCGCGCGACAACGTCGCGTTCGGCCTGCGTGCACAGGGCGCAGCGCGCCACGAGGCGCGCGAGCGCGCCGAGGCGGCGCTGGCCCAGCTCGGGGCCGCAGCGCTGGGCGGCGCCAGGCCGAGGACGCTGTCCGGCGGTGAGGCGCAGCGCGTCGCGCTCGCGCGCGCGCTGGTCGTGCGCCCTCGACTGCTGCTGCTCGACGAGCCGCTCGCTGCCCTGGACATCAAGGCGCGAGCCGAGGCAAGAGCGCTGCTCCGCCGGGTCCTACCGGAATTCCCCGGGCCTCGGCTTCTGGTCACTCACGACCCCCTCGAGGCGATCGCGCTCGCCGATCGGCTGGTGATCGTGGAAGGCGGACAGATCGTGCAGGAGGGCACCCCCGACGAGATCCGGCTCCGACCCCGCTCGGCGTTCGCCGCCGCGCTGGTGGGTGGGAACCTGCTCCCGGGGCGCCTGCTGCGTCGACAGGGCGAGGTGATCGTGGACGGGCGCGACGGCCAGCTTGCGGTCGCCGAGCCGCAGCGCTCGGCCGCGAGTCGACGGCTGGCCGACGGCGCCGTCGTCGTCGCCGTCGTCCACCCGTCGGCCGTCGCCTTGCACGCCGATCCGCCCCGCTCGTCGGCGCGCAATGTCGTGCACGGCCGGGTGCTCGATGTCGAGCTGGACCGGGACCGCGCGCGCGTGCGCCTGGAGAGCCGCCCGCCCTTGGTCGCCGAGATCACCGCGGCAGCCGCCCTTGAGCTGAGGCTGGTCCCCGGGGAGGAGGTCTGGGCGAGCATCAAAGCGACTGAGGTCAGCGTCGAGCCAGTCGGAGACGGGGCGTAGCTGGAGTCCCAGGCGACGCGGTCTCGCGGCAGGCCGGCGGGCAAGCCGGGCTCCGCTCCGCCCCGATCAGCTCGCTTCGCCGTCGGCCGCCTCCCGCGGATCATCAGCGGGGCTGTCGCCGGCGCCTTCGATCCTGGCCAGCAGCGCGCCGGACTTCACCACGTCGCCGGCCTCCACGTGCAGCGCGGCCACGATGCCGTCGCGGTGCGCGGTGACGTGGTTCTCCATCTTCATGGCCTCCAGCACGAGCACGAGATCGCCCGCGCCGACGTGCTGTCCCTCAGCCACGGCGGTCTTGACCACCGTTCCCTGCATCGGCGCCACCAGCTCCTCGACGGCGGGGCCGCCGCCCGCCCGCGCGCGCGAGCCGGTCGCGCCCGTCCGTCGAGGGCGACGGCTGCCTGGGGCTTGTTCCTCGAACAGCGCCACCTCCAGACGCTTGCCGGCGACCTCGACAGTCATCGTGCGCGACGGGCGACGCGGGCCGAGGCCCTCGTCCGGGGCTGCCGCGGGAGCGATATCGGACAGATCCCATTCCCTCTCGACCGTTACCGTCGACATCCTGGCGTCGACGAAGTCGGGGTGGGCGAGCGCGAACCGGTGGAAGTCGATGGTGGTCGGGACGCCCTCGATCGTGAACTCCGCCAGCGCGCGCAGCAGCCGGCGACGCGCCTCATCTCGGTCGGCGCCGTGGGCGATCAGCTTGGCTATGAGCGAGTCGTAGGCAGCCGGGATCTCGAACCCGGCCTCCGCTCCGGCGTCCACCCGGATGCCCGGCCCCGAAGGCTCGTGGAATGCCGTGATCAGCCCCGGTGAGGGGGCGAAACCGCCCGCCACATGCTCGGCGTTGATCCGCGCCTCGATCGCGTGACCGCGCGGCGCGATGTCGTCAGGGGCGAATGTCAGCTGCTCTCCCGCGGCGATGCGCAGCTGCCATGCCACGAGGTCGAGCCCCGTCACCGCCTCAGTGACCGGATGCTCGACCTGCAGGCGGGTGTTCATCTCCAGGAAGTAGAAGCGCCCGTCTTCGTAGAGGAACTCGAGGGTGCCCGCGCCGGTGTAGCCGACCGCCGCCGCCAGGCGCACCGCGGCCGCGCTCATCGCGCGTCGCACGTCATCGTCGAGGTCCGGCGCCGGCGCTTCCTCGATCAGCTTCTGGTGACGCCGCTGCGTGGAGCAATCGCGCTCGCCCAGCGACACGCACGCCCCATGAGCGTCGGCCAGGATCTGGACCTCGATGTGCCGCGGGCGGGTGAGGTAGCGCTCGACGTAGACTTCGCCGCGCCCAAACGCCGCAAGCGCTTCGCGCTGCGCGGCCTCCAGCGCCTCGGCCAGCTCGGACTCAGAGCGGATGACCTTCAGGCCCCGCCCGCCGCCCCCGAACGCGGCTTTGACCGCGACCGGGTAGCCGTGCTGCTGGGCGAACTGGCTCACCGTCTCTGGATCTGTGGTCGGCTCGAGGGTTCCCGGCACCACCGGGACCGACGCGGCCTCGGCGACCTTGCGCGCGCTCAGCTTGTCGCCCATCTGCAGCATCGCGCTCGGCGGCGGCCCGACCCAGGTCAGCCCGGCGGCGACGACGGCCTCGGCGAACTCGACGCTCTCTGACAGGAACCCGTAGCCGGGATGGATGGTGTCGGCGCCGGAGCGCTGCGCGACGTCGAGGATGCGCGCGATGCTGAGGTAGCTGTCGGCGGGCGGGGTCGGCCCGAGCAGGTAGGCCTGATCAGCGGCCCGAATCCATGGGGCGTCCCGGTCGGCCTCTGAGTACACCGCGATCGATGTCAGCCCGAGGTCGGCGCATGCGCGAACGACGCGCAGCGCGATCTCGCCGCGGTTGGCGACCAGAACCGCCGATACCATTCGCGATGCCCTGCCTTTCCAGCGGCGGTCAGGCGACCAGCCAGGCCCGCATGCTAGCCCGACAGCGGCGGAGCAACGCGGGAGGGCTTGTGATAGCTTTCACAAGTGCGAGAGAGTGAGCGGCGTTCCGCTCCCGGTTCGATGCGAGGGGTTGAGATGTCTCGGAAGCTGTTGCCGGTGATCTTCGCGGTTGTCGGCGCGCTGGCGCTGGCGGGGTGCAGCAAGCAGGAGCCTGAATTCACCGCGCAGGATCAGGTCGCCGCCGTCGACCGCACCGAGGGCGCCGAGGATGGCGGCGACAGCGGCGAGCAGGCGCCCACCGTGACCTTCGTCGCCGAGCAGATCCAGTTCGTCGAGGCGCCGAGCGAGGTCCCGGCGGGGACGGTGGCCTTCGTGCTGGACAACCAGTCCGCTCTGCCCCATGACGTGACCCTCGAGGGGTCCGGCCTCGTGGTCCTGGCGGCGCCCGGCGCCAGCGAGCGCGGCAGCGTCACGCTGACCGCAGGCGAGGAGTACACGTACTTCTGCTCCGTCCCCGGACACCGCGCGACGATGGAGGGCACGTTCACCGTCGTCGAGTAGCGCGCGGCGACCTCGCCAGCCAAGCTGACCCCGAACCGCTAGCCGAACCGCGCGCTGCTCCGCAGGTCCCCTGGCGTCGCGACCGGCTGCCCACCGAGCGCTTCGTGCCTCGCGGCGACCAGCCATCGCGGGCACTGCGGCGCCGACAAGGCGAGGCCGGCGGCGTCGACGGCAGCGACCACGGCGGCCAGCT
>DATKBU010000034.1:0-13837 GCA_035513815.1 Egibacteraceae bacterium | reverse complement strand
AGGCCCCCGGCGACGGCTGGGACTCGGCGTGCGATGCGATCCGCGCAGAAGAGGGCGCGACAGCCCGCAGGTAGCCATCGGCGCAGCAGACCCGTTCGTCAAGCGCCAGCGAACACTCGATGACGTGCCCGACTCCTCGAGCGCCGGTAGCTCCACGGAACTTCCGGTTGCGCGCACTCGTCACCACGGCTGAGACAGGAGGGCTCTGCCATGGTGGTCAGCATCGAGATCGAGCGCGAGGCGCTAGTTGCCGAGACCGTCGACGAGGCGCTGCGGGAGAGCAGCGCCACCCGGCCGCGACGGCCATCGCGGCGGAGATTCGTCGTCGCCCTGGGCGCGGCCAGCTTGGCTGCGGGGCTATTCACCGCGGGCTCGATCAGCGGATCTGTGTCGGCTCAGCTGCTGGTCGTTCGCACTGCCGAGGGCGCGACAGCGCTGCAGGCGCGCACCGGCGAGGTGCTCGTCCAGGCTCAGGGAGGCGTGCCGAGCCCAGACGGCGGCGTGATCGTCCGCGCCGCTTCCGGCGCATCGCGCACTCTGGTCACGGCGGTCGATTCCGCGAGCGGCGAGCAGCGATGGAGCGCCGCGGCAGGCCCGGGACTGGCCGTCCGCCTCGTTGGCGCGGGGGGCAGCGCCGCAGTGCTTGGCCCTGCCGACGACGCGACCTTGACGCCGTACGCCCCGCGGCCTCGCGCGCAGACGCAGTTGGTGGTGGCCCGCGCAGGAGGCGCGACCCGTGCCTACGACCTGAGCGGCAACTACGAGCCAGAAGCGCTGTCGTCCGATGGCATGAGCCTGTTCGTCATCTCCTATCTGCCTGCGATGGCGCCCGACCGGTATCAGGTGCGGCGGGTTGACCTCCTCACGGGGGCCGTCGAGGAGGTGTTCACGCCGGACGAAGAGCTTCAGCAGGAGATGGGCGGCACCGCTCGCACGCAGGCGTTCTCAGCGGACGGTCGCCGGCTCTACACGCTGTACACCCTCGACGCCGGCGATGGCGCTCGCAGCGCCTTCATCCACGTGCTGGATCTGGACGAGCTGTGGGCGCATTGCATCGATCTGCCCGACGGCATCGGCAGCGCCGAGGAGGCGGCGGTGGCGCTGGCCGTCTCGCCCGACGGCAAACAGGTATACGTCGCCGATCGCGCACGCGGGCTGCTCGCTGAGCTTGACACGCGGCGGCTGAGCATGGCTCGCGTGACGGAGATCCCGCCCGTCGATCCGCGTGTAACCGACATCGCAGGCACCGCCGCTGCGGTCGCGGAAAATGGGCGCCTGCTGCTCGGCGCGGGCGGGCGGATCGACGTGATCGACACTCGCACCCTGACTCACGAATCGTCGTGGGCGACCCCGTCGCAGATCGCCGCCCTGGTCCCAGTGGGCGACGGGGAGCTGACTGCGGTTGTCCTCACGAGCGGGCGCGCGGCGCTCAGGGCCACAAGCACGGGCGCGCGGCTGCGGACCTACGAGATTCCCGGAGGACCGGTCGGGCCAGCCGGCAGCGCGCTGACCGCCCCCGACGACGGTGAGCCGCTGCTGTGCGCCTGTTGAGCGGGGTGCTCATGCTGGAGGCCGAGACGGGAATCGAACCCGTGTACGCGGTTTTGCAGACCGCTGCCTGAACCACTCGGCTACTCGGCCGTGGAAGGCGCCTGGGAAGTCTCGCACAGCAGCTCGCCGACTCACCAGCGCGACACCACCCTATCGCCGGCAGCGCCGCAGGCGGCGAGTGCAACCGCCCTTCCCGGCTCCCACGCTTCATGCTTGCCTTCCCGGCGTCGCTGTCCTAGCAGGCTGCGCGGTCAGCTACTCGGAGTCCGCGGCGGCACGCTCCTCGCGCCCGCGCCGGATCGCGCGCCGCATGGACTCCCCAAGGAGCAGGGTCCAGGCCAGCACGCCAACTCCGCGGGCGAGGCTGGGCAGCTCGCGCCCCTTGCTCGGATCGATCTGGCGAAAGCGCCCGAGGCGCGTGAAGTACGGCCCGATCCGCTGATCGGGACGCAGGCGAGGGGCGCGCCGTGGCGCCCGCGCACCGAGTCCGCTCACATCCGCTCGATCATCGCCGAGCCGAATTCGCTGGTCTTGACCTGCGTCGCGCCTTCAGTCTGGCGGGCGAAGTCGTAGGTCACGATCTTCTCCGCGATCGCGGCCTCAAGGCCTTTGATGATCAGGTCTGCCGCTTCGTCCCAGGCCATCCGGCGCAGCATCATCTCGCCCGACAGGATCACCGAGCCGGGATTGACCTTGTCCTGCCCGGCGTACTTGGGGGCGGTGCCGTGCGTGGCCTCGAAGATGGAGTGCCCGGTGACGTAGTTGAGGTTTCCGCCGGGCGCGATCCCGATCCCGCCCACCTGTGCCGCCAGGGCGTCCGAAAGGTAGTCGCCGTTGAGGTTGGTCGTCGCGATCACGTCGAACTCGTCCGCGCGGGTCAGGATCTGCTGGAGCATGGCGTCGGCGATGACGTCCTGGACCAGCACCTTGTCGCCCGGATCGCCGCCGCAATCCTCCCACCCGACCGCGACATCGGAGAACTCGTCGCGGACCAGCTCGTATCCCCAGCTGCGGAAGGCGCCCTCGGTGAACTTCATGATGTTGCCCTTGTGGACCAGCGTGACGGAGCGCCGATTGTGGGCCACGGCGAACTCGAGCGCGGCGCGGATGAGCCGCTTCGAGCCGGTCTCGCTGACGGGCTTGATGCCGATGCCCGAGTCGGGGCGCAGATCCCAGCCGTAGGCCTCGGAGAAGAACTCGATCGCTCGCTTCACCTCTTCGCTGCCCGGCTGGAGCTCCTTGCCGGCGTAGACGTCTTCAGTGTTCTCGCGGAAGATCACCATGTCGACCTTCTCGGGATGCTTCACGGGGCTCGGCACGCCGGTGAACCAGCGCACGGGCCTCAGACAGACGTACAGGTCGAGGATCTGGCGCAGCGCGACATTGAGGCTGCGGAAGCCCTCGCCGATGGGAGTCGTCAGCGGGCCCTTGATTCCGATCATGTACTCGCGGAAGGCGTCGACGGTCTTGTCCGGGAGCCAATCGCCGGTCTCATCGAACGCCTTCTGACCGGCCAGGACCTCGTGCCAGGCGATACGGCGGCGCCCGCCGTAGGCCTTCTCGACGGCCGAGTCGAACACCCGCACCGACGCCGCCCAGATGTCCGGCCCCGTCCCGTCGCCCTCGATGAAGGGGATGATCGGGTTATCGGGGACCTCGAGGCCCGCGGAGCCCATTGTGATCTTGTCAGCCACTGCACTCTCCTGTCGTGGTCTACGGCGCCTGGGGAGAATACCGAGCGGAGGCTATGCCCACCCGTCCGGGTGGGAACGACTGGCGAGGGCGGCGGCTCGCAGCCGGCCCAGGAGGCCCGAGATGATCAAGATCCGGCGCGACGCCGAGATTCATCGCGAGGAGGGCGGGTGGTTCTCGGCTCGCTGGCATTTCTCCTTCGGCGGCTACCGCGACCCCGAGCACGTCGGCGTAGGGCCGCTGCGGGTGTTCAACGACGACCGGCTGGTGCCGGGAGCGGTGTGGCCCATGCATCCGCACAAAGACATCGAGGGCATCACCTATGTCGTCGAAGGCCTCTTCGAGCACGCCGACAGCCTCGGCAACGGCGGCCTGCTGACCCCAGGCGCGATCCAGCGGGCGACGCTCGGCGCGGGCATGGAGCACTCTGAGCGAAACGGATCGCGCGATGAGCCGATGCGGTTCCTCCAGTTCTGGATTCTGCCCGACACCGCTGACCTTCCTCCGTCGCTCGAGCAGCGCCAGTTCAGCGAGGCCGACCGGACCGACCGTCTCCTCAAGGTGCTCGGCCCCGAAGGAGGCGAGGTCGTCGCGGTGCACCAGGATGCGTCGGCGTTCATCGCCAGGCTGAGCGCAGGCGTCTCGGTCGCGCACCAGATCGGCCCCGGGCGGGGCGCGTACCTGTACCTGATCGAGGGGCAGGCGACGCTGAACGGCGTCGACGAGCTGTCGACCGGGGATGCCGCGGTGATTGAGGAGGAGGACATCGCCCTCGCCGCGTCCGAGGCCAGCGAACTGATCCTGGTCGAGGTCCCGCTTGGCTGGACTCCGGTGGGTGTGTGGGCCCGCTGACCGTGGGTGTGTGGCGTTGACGCGCCCTGCGCAGGCGGCCCTGCGTCCGCCCACGCCCCAGCCGCCCTAGCCTCCCGCCTGCTACGGCGCGGGCAGCGCGAGGACGTCGCCGGGGCGCAGCGCAGCGGCGTCCACGCCGTTGTGCTCGACGATCAGCGCCGAGTAGACCGCCGGATCCTGGCCCGCGGGCACATGCTCACGCGCGAGATCCCAGACTGTGTCACCCTCGGCCACCACGATGATCATCGGCTCTGCGGCAGAAGCCGGCCCCGCCGCAGCGGCCGCGCCGCGCAGGCCCGGCAGGATCAGCAGCGCCGCGACCGCAACCAGGAGCCCACCGATCACCAGGCGCCCGCGTCGCGTCAACCTCCACGCACGCCCACGCCGCCGCTGCACTGCCCGGGTGCTCCTCGCTGCTGCGCTCATCGCCGCGTCCTCCGCTGTCTGGCTTCGCTTGTGCGCTCAGACTCCCATGAGGGTGTGACAGAACATCTGTTCGTCCTAGAGTCTCGCGAACGTGTGTTCGGTTGTCAACAGCGATTCGAACACCTGTTTGCCTTCGAGCGCGCGGCCTGTTAGCGTCCCCAGTACGGCAGACACGCGCCCCGAAGCTCGCCAGATGCCCCGGGAGGACATGGCCAGTCGGCGCGGTCAACGACGCAACGGATCAGGAGAGGACATGGCACCCAGCGGGCTCACGGTTCGCCAGCAGCGCATCCTCGAGGTCATCCGCGAAGCGGTGGAGATGCGCGGGTATCCGCCAAGCGTGCGCGAGATCGGCGAGGCGGTGGGCCTGAAGTCCCCATCCAGCGTGCACAGCCAGCTCGCGACTCTCGAACGCGGGGGCTATCTGCGGAGAGATCCGTCCCGGCCCAGAGCGATCGAGGTCCAGTTCGATCCGGACACAGAGCTGTCGATGCGGGTCTCACCGCCCAAGACCGTCCCGCTGGTCGGCGAAATCGCCGCCGGCGCTCCGATACTGGCCGAGGAACGCGTCGAAGCGGTGTATCCCCTGCCCCGCGACCTGGTCGGCGAGGGGACGCTGTTCATGCTGCGGGTGCGGGGCGAATCAATGCTGCAGGCGGGCGTGCTGCCTCAAGACCTGGTCGTCGTGCGCCAGCAGCCGTCAGTGGAGCAAGGTGAGATGTGCGCCGCCTTGATCGATGGCGAGGCCACCGTCAAGTTCTTCCGCCGCACCAAGGCCGGTGAGGTCTTCCTCGACCCGGCCAACGACGGCTATGAGCCCATTCCGGTGCCGCCCGATGCCGACAGCGCGATTCTCGGCAAAGTCGTCGCCGTGATGCGCAGCATCTAAGTGCCTCTCCGCGCTCTCGGCGCTCCCCGGTCCTCTCGGCGCTGCCGGTCTTCTGAGCGGTGCTCGGCGCTCCCGGTCCTCTGAGCGGTGCTCGGCGCTCCCGGTCCTCTCGGCGCTCCCGGTCCTCTCGGCGCTGCCGGTCCTCTCGGCGCTGCCGGTCGTCTGGACGGTGCTCGTCGCTCCCGGTCCTCTGAGTGGTGCTCGGCGCTCTCAACGCACCGGGCGGGCGACCTCGGTCAAAGGCGGCGCGGCGACAAGGGACGCCGGCGGCGCGAAAGGTGAGATCAGCGATGGCGTACGGACTGTGCGGGAAAATACTCGCCGTCGAGGGCGAGGGCGACACGTTGGAGCGCTACCTGCTAGAGGCGGCCGCGGCGCTGGCCGAGGTGGATGGCTGCACCTTGTACGCGGTCAGTCGGCTCCCCGGTGAGCCGGGCGCCGTCTGGGTCATCGAGATCTGGAGCGACCGCGAGGCCCATCAGGACTCACTGCAGCTCGACGCAGTCCAGGATGTCATCAGCCGTGCGCGCCCTGTCATCGCGGGAATGGGCGACCGCTTCGAGCTGTCGCCCGTCGGCGGCAAGGGCCTGCAGCTGCCGTAGCCCTCCCCGGGGTCAACCGGATGCTGCGGAGTCCGCGCCTTCATGCCAGCCGTTGGCCGTGGAGAACTCGTCGAGGGCGTGGCCGGCACCGCGGTCGACGTTCGCCACAAGATAGGTGCCGTCGCTGCGATGCTCCTCTTTGAGCACCTCTCCGTCGCGATGTGCTCGCGCGATCAGGTCCGCGCGGTCGTAGGGGACGAAGGCCTCGACGGTTCGCCTCGAGGGCGGGATGCGCAGCGCCGCCGTCTCGATCAGCTGCTCGACTCCTTCGCCAGTCACTGCTGACACAACCACTGATTCCGGCAGCTCGCGGGTGAGGCGCTGCAGCTGCTCAGCATCGGCCGCGTCCGCCTTGTTGAGCACCAGCAGGCGCGGCATCGCGTCCGCGCCGATCTCGGCCAAGACATGATCGACTGCTGCGATCTGCGCCTCCGCCTCGGGATGGCTGGCATCGACTACGTGCAGCAGCAAGTCGGCCTCGAGCGTCTCCTCCAGGGTGGACTTGAACGCCTCCACCAGCTGAGTCGGCAGCTTCTTGACGAACCCGACCGTGTCAGTGACCACCGCCACGCGACTGTCGGGAAGCTCGAGGCGACGCGCCGTGGTGTCCAGCGTCGCAAACAGCTGATCGGCGACGAGGACCTCAGCAGCGGTGAGGCGGTTGAGCAGCGTCGACTTGCCCGCGTTGGTGTAGCCGACCAGGGCCAGCGTCGGGACCTCGCGGCGCTGGCGCTCCTTGAGCTTGAGACGGCGCGCGCCCTCGAACTCGGTCAGATCGCGCTTCAGCTTCGTCATGCGCCGGTTGATCCTCCGTCGGTCAACCTCCAGTTGGGTCTCGCCGGGACCGCGCCGCGCGCCGATCCCTCCTGAGCCGGCCTGGCGGCTGAGCGCCTGACCCCAGCCGCGCAGCCGGGGCAACAGGTAGCTCAGCTGAGCCAGCTCCACCTGCGCCTTGCCTTCGCGGCTGGATGCGTGCTGGGCGAAGATGTCCAAAATGACGATGGTGCGGTCGAGCACCTTGACCTGGAGCTTCTCCTCAAGGTTGCGCTGCTGCGCGGGCGAGAGCTCATCGTCGAAGATGGCCGCGTCGGCGCGCAGACCGGACAGCAGCTGTTTGAGCTCCGCGACTTTGCCGCGGCCGATGAAGGTCGCGACATCAGGGTTGTCGCGCTTCTGGACTACGCGGCCCACGGTCATCGCGCCGGCGGTTGATGTGAGCAGCTCCAGCTCGTCCAGCGACGCTTCGACCGAATGCGCGGTCGCCGCCTGCCGCTGCAGCGCCACCAGAACCGCCTTCTCGACGGGGCGGAAGATCGCGACGCCCTCGCGGGGGGCGCCCTCCTCGATCCGTTGCGCATCCGCTCGCCGCTGATCAGCGCGGGACAGCTGCAGCGGACGGTCGTCGTTCGTCACGCCGCCCCTCTGGCCGCCAGCCACGCTGGCACGACAGCACCCTCGGCGACCTCCTCGGCCGGCCCGGACACATGCAGCGTGTCACTGCCCCAATCGATGCCGAGGGCGCCGCCGGGCAGCTGAACCGTCACCTGCCGGTCGGCCAGATCGAGCAGGTTCGCCGCCACGGCCATGGCGGAGCCGCCCGTGCCGGAGGCCAGCGTCTCGCCGACCCCGCGCTCCCAGATTCGGCCCACCACCCGGTCGCGAGATGGGACGCTGATGAATTCGACGTTCGTTCCCTCGGGGAACATCGCGTGACCGGCGATCAGCGGCCCGAGCGTATTCACCGGCGCCGCGGCGACGTCGTCGACCACGATCACCGCATGCGGGTTGCCCATGGAGACGGTGGTGACCGAGACGGCCTGCTCCCCGACGTTGAGGAGCATGTCCACCTTGCCGGGGACGGGCGCGCCCATGTCAACCCGGACGCGGTCGACCAGGCCGTCCTCGCCTCGTGTGCAGACGACGGCCTTGACACCGTCGCGACTGTCGATGCGAATCTCCAGTTGGGCCAACTGGCGGTCGACCAGATACTTGGCAACGCAGCGCACGCCGTTCCCGCACATCTCGGCCAGCGAGCCGTCGGCGTTGCGGTAGTCCATGAACACGTCTGCATCCGGCGAGCTGGCCGGGGCGATGCGGATCACGCCGTCCGCGCCGAGGCCTCGGTGCCGATCGCACAGCGCCTGGACGATCGCAGGCGTGAGCACCAGCCGGTCATCGAGGTCCGGCAGGAGGATGAAGTCGTTGCCGGCGCCATGCGCCTTGACGAATCGCATCAGCCGTCCACCTCATTCGCGATCAGATGCCGCCCGTCCGCGATGATCGCTGCCACCGCGGACGAGGCAGCCGTCCATCGTACCCGCGGGTCGCCGCGAAACCAGCGCATCTGCCGGGCGGCGTACCGGCGGGTCCTGGCCTTGATGCGCTCGCTCGCCTCCGCCAGCGAACAGGCCCCCTCAAGATGATCCACCACCTCCGCGTAGCCGATCGCCTGGCGGGCCGTCGCCGACAGCGCGTCCGTGCGCGACCCTGGGCCGACGGCCTCCAGCAGCGCTCGGCACTCATCCACGAGCCCGTCACGCAGCATCCGGTCGACGCGGGCATCGATGCGGGACCCGAGCTCCGCGCGCGGCGCCTGCACTCCGGTGACGCGCAGCGCGGGATAGATCGCATCGTGGGTGTCCCATGCCTGCCGGTAGGAGCTGAACGGCCGGCCAGTGATCTCCAAGACCTCCAGAGCCCGGATGGCGCGCCGCACATTGCCTGGCTCCATCCGCCCGGCCGCCTCAGGATCTGCCTCGCGCAGCGCGGCATGCGCCGCGGACGGATCATCGGCGTACGCGGCTTCCATCCTCGCCCGGACGTCGGGATCGGTGGGGGGAAAGTCCAGCGGATCAACGACCGCCCGGAAGTACAGGCCCGACCCTCCGACGAGCAGCGGCAGACCGCCCCGTTCGAGGACATCGGCGATGCAGCGGCGTGCTTCGGACTGGAACCACTCGACGCTGCAGCTCTGGTCGACCGACAGCACATCGATCATGTGGTGAGGGATCTCGGCGCGCTCCTGCGCCGAGGGCTTGGCGGTGCCGATGTCCATCCCGCGGTACACCGTGAACGCGTCGACGGCGATGATCTCCGCGCGCAGGCTGCGGGCGGCTTCGAGCGCGATCCGGCTCTTGCCCGCGGCAGTCGGCCCCACCACGGCGAGCACCAGTTGATCAGTCATCTCGTGGCGCCCGGTCTGACTGCGGATGCCGACCTTCCGGCGGTCCTTCGGCGTCACACGCCACCGCGTACCCCACGCCGCAGTGGGCGCTGTACCACGGCGCCCGCAGACGGCGCCCCGCGGCGGCCAGCATCCCGTGCAGGGCCGCCAGCGCCGGCCAGCCCCGCGCGCCGACGCGCAGCGCCTCCGCCGGCCCGAGCGCCCGCAGCGCACCGAGGTCACCGCGGATGGCAGCCAGCGCCTGCTCATCCCAAGGCCGTGAGCCCTCGGCGAGGAAGACCGGTGCGCTGGGCCGCAGCGCCGCCGACAGGTCTCCGGCGGCGACGACGGCCGCTCGCAGCCCTTCAGCCGCCAGCCACGCGGCGAGCGTCGCGCCGTTCGCCGACAGCTCATCGAAGGCGCGCTCGCGTGGAACGCAGATCGCCGCCACCGGCGGCAGCCGCTCGGCCTGCGTCGGCGGGGGTGAGCTCCGAGACGGCGCGTCGGTCGCCGCGCGGGCTCCATCAACCGCGAGAGGCGTCAGTCCATCGACCGCGAGATGCGCCGGACTGCGGGGGCGGGCCCTGTCCGCGTCATCGAATCCGCCGGCGCGCGTCGCGCCGCTCGCGCTCGCAGCCAGCAGCGTCAGCACTGCGAGGTCGAGCGGAAGCCGGCCGGGCCCCTCGAGCGCATAGCCGAGCGCGTCGGCCATCAGGCCCGCCCCCTCATAGCCCTTGGCCTCCAGCTCGATGCCGGGCAGGCCGATGGCTGCCAAGTCCGCCCGCAGCGGCCCGTCGCGCACCGCTCCCGCGCGGTCGCCGGCAAGCAGAACCAGCACATCAGCGGCCGGCAGCGACGCCAGGGCCTGGAGCGCGCGGCTGCGCACGTCGGCTGCTTGCGGTGGCGCGCTGCCAGCCGTTGCGGCCACGAGCAGCGGCGCCGAAGGGACGACCGCGACGCCGACGATGCCCCCGGCGGACGCCTGCGCGGCCAGATCAGCCAACAGCGGCGGGCACCGGCGCGCTGACCGGGTCGTCGGCGGGCGCCTCGACGATGTCCCCGAGCAGATAATGCGCGGCTGCGACGGTCAGGCGGGCGTTCACCAGATCTCCGGGCTGAACGCCCGGGCGCCGCGTCACATGGGCCAGGCGGTTGCTCCTGGTGCGCCCGCTGGCCCGAGTCGCGTCAGTCTTGGACGGGCCTTCGATCAGCAGCTGCTGGACCGTGCCCACCTGTCGGGCGTTGCTCGCAGCCGACAGCGCCGCGGTGAGCTCGGTGAGCCGGCGGTAGCGGTCGCTGACCACAGGCGGCTCGAGATGCCCGTCCATATCCACGGCCGCGGTCCCCGGCCGCTTGGAGTATTCGAACGTGTACGCCGAATCGAAGGCGGCGATCTCGGTCACGGACAGCGTGGCCTGGAAGTCCTCTTCCGTCTCTCCGGGGAACCCGACGATGATGTCGGTCGAGATCGCCAGGCCCGGAATCGTCTCGCGCGCCTGAGCGACGAGCTCTAGGTAGCGCGCGGCGCGGTAGGCGCGCTGCATGCGGCGCAGGATGCGGTCGCTGCCGGACTGCAGCGGCAGGTGGAGCTGCTCGCAGACGTTGGGCACATCACGGATGGCGGCCAGGACGTCGGAGGTGAAGTCCTTGGGGTGGGGGCTGGTGAAGCGCACGCGCTCGAGCCCGTCGACCTCACCCAAGGCGTACAGCAGCTCGGCGAACAGCGTGCGGTTGCGCGGGCCGTCCCCAGGATCGGCGAACACCAGATCGCGCCCGTACGAGTTGACATTCTGGCCGAGCAGGGTCACTTCGCGCACGCCATCGTCGACTAGCTGACGCACCTCAGCGACGATCTCGCCCAGCTTGCGGCTCTTCTCGGGCCCGCGAAGCAGGGGGACGATGCAGAACGTGCACGTGTTGTCGCAGCCGATCGAGATCGAGACCCAGGCGTGGTGCGCGACTTCGCGGCGAGCGGGCAGCGCCGAAGGGAAGGCCTCGGTGTGCTCGAGGATCTCGACGACCGGCAGTGCCTGGGAATCGGCCTGCGCGAGCAGCCCCGGAAGGTTGGCCATGTTGTGGGTGCCGTAGACGACGTCGACCCACGGCGCACGCTGCGCGATGTCGCCCTGATCTTTCTGCGCCAGGCATCCCCCGACGACGATCTTCTTTTCGGGTGACGCGAGCTTGTGCGGCTTGAGCTGGCTGAGCTGCCCGTACAGCCGGTTGTCGGCGTTCTCGCGAACGGCGCATGTGTTGAACAGCACGAGGCCGGCCGATTCGGCGTCCGGCGCTGGCCGGTAGCCCATCGTCTCCAGCACGCCGGCGGCACGCTCGGAGTCGTGGGAGTTCATCTGACAGCCGAACGTGCGGATGAAATACGTGCGCGCGCTCACAACGCACGAGGATAGCGGCCGCGCGGGCGGTGCAGGCGGCTCAGGCGGCGGATCAGCGCGCCACGTGCCGCGCGCGCAGCTCGCGCACGACCGTCACGGTGATCTGGCCCGGATACTGCAGCTCGGACTCGATGCGTCCAGCGATCTTCTTCGCCAGATCCTTGGCGCCCGCATCGTCGATCACATCGGGGCACACCATGACGCGCACATCGCGGCCTGACTGCATCGCGTAGGCGCGATCGACCCCGGCATACTGCAAGCACAGCTCCTCGGTGCGCCGAAGCCGTGTGACGTAGTGCTCGTGAGCATCCCGCCGGGCTCCCGGGCGCGCGGCCGAGATGGCGTCCGCCGTCTGCGTCAGCACCGCCTCGATCGTGCGCTGCTCGACCTCGCCGTGGTGAGCTGCGATCGCATGGCACACGGCGTCAGCCTCGCCGTGCCGTGCCGCGATCGCGGCGCCCACTGCGGCGTGGCTGCCCTCGGCCTCATGCGTCAGCGCCTTGCCGATGTCGTGGAGCAGCGCGCAGCGGCGGGCCAGGGGAGCATCGGTCCCCAGCTCGTCGGCGATCAGGCCGGCGATGAATGCGCTCTCGACACTGTGGCGCAGCACATCCTGGCCATACGACGTCCGGTAGCGAAGGGCGCCCAGAAGTCGCAGCAGCTCTTCGGTGAGTCCGGTCACGCTCGCCTCGGCGGCGGCTGCCTGTCCTGCACCGATGATGCCGGCCTCGACGACGCGCTCGGCGCGAGCGTGCTCGGCCTCGATCGACGCGGGATGGATTCGCCCGTCAGCCAGCAGCGCGGTCAGCGCCACGCGCGCCACCTCGCGGCGCACCGGGTCGAAGCAGCTGAGCAGAACGGAGTCCGGCGCCTCGTCGATGACCACGCTGACGCCGGTGGCCTGCTCGAAGGCGCGGATGTTGCGGCCCTCTCGTCCGATGATTCTGCCCTTCAGATCATCGTCGGGCAGCTGGACGGTTGTGGCCACTGTGCTGCCTGCGGTGTCGACCGCGACTCGCTGGACGGCTGTTGCGACGATCATTCGAGCTCGGAGCTCCGCCTCCTCGCGGGCGCGGGCCTCGATGTCGCGGACCAGCGACAGCGCATCAGACCGCGCCTCCGCCTCCGTAGCTTCGATAAGCCCTTGCCGGGCCTCGTCGGCGGTGAAGTTGGCGATCTCCTCTAGCCGCTTGCGCTGAGCGATTAGCGCGTCGTCGAGCTCGGCCTGCTCGGCGGCGAGCGTCCGCTCGCGGTCCAGGAGGTTGCCCTCGCGCAGCTCGAGCGTGCGCGACTTGACCTCTACAGTCTCTTCCCTGCGCGCGACCCGCTCGTCGCGCTGCTCGACCTGGGCGAGTCGCCGCTCCAGGCGGTCGCGCTCGGCTGCCAGCTCGTCGCGCACCCTGTGAACGGTCCCACGCATGCGCAACGTGAAGAACACAACGGCCCCCAGGAAGACCGCGAGACCGCCCGCAGCGATGAACCCGACCTTTGACGCCGCGGTCAGGTCCATCTGGCGCCGCCCTCCTCCCTGGGAGGCCAGGAGCGCGTCGTCGGTGCCACCTACGGTCACGGCCTACGGGCCGTGTCACGCTGCGCGCCTTCTCTGCGGCACCGCTGGCGCACGCAAATTCGCTGGTCACAGCCACGGTAGCCGTGATGCGGACGAGAATCAACGGCGACGCGGCACCTACCGCGGTCGTATCTTCAGACCTTGGCGGATTGCTCCCGGTCCAGGTCCGGCGACGGCTCGACCAAAGGCGGCTGACGGTCGTCGGATTCCCGCGGGCTCCCGCCTACAGGGCCGACGGCGTAGAGCATGACTAGCAGTGCGCCGAACACCAGTCCGGACACACGATCGATGGTGATCAGCGTCGCGAACCCGCCCGCGAGGGCCGCGTAGGCGATGACGATCCCGGTCTTGGCGCCCCACACGAGCATGGCGAGTGCGAGGACCAGAGCGGGGATTCCCACGAGCAGCCACGCCTGGGCGACAGTCATCTCCAGCAGCCCTTCGTCGACGGCGGCGATTGGGCCGCCAGATCACCAAGCGTATGCCGAGCGAGCGCGGCAGCGCGCGACCGACGGCGCGACCAGCGGCACGCGAGTGGCGGCGAGACTAACGGACCGCGACCGACAGCGGGTGAGCGGCGGCGCAACCGGCGGGGCACGACCGGCGCAACCGGCCGCGCGACCGGCGGGGCACGACCGGCGCACGCCCGATCCGCGAGCCGTTCCCGGCAAACGGGGCGCGACCGGCGCCGGACCGATC
>DATKBU010000033.1:0-3227 GCA_035513815.1 Egibacteraceae bacterium | reverse complement strand
CCGCTGAGGGGATGGCCCGGCTGTATGAAGCGGGCGACGCGGTGACTGCGGCGGTCCATGGGCCGAGCATCGCTGCGGCTCTGGCTGCGCTGGCTGTGAAGCACGCACCCGAGCTGATCGCGCGCGCGCGCTCGGCGCTGCTTGACCCGCCAGCGGGCTTCGGCCCGCTTCCCGTCGTGATCCGAGTGGGGCTGGAGCGCAACGCCTTCGAAGCGCCGCCCGATGCTGCGCCGGGACTCGCTCCCGCGCTGCCGATCATGATTCCGCCGGCAGTTCGACGCGCGCTGAGCGGCCAGCGGCGCGTCGCCGTCGCCACGCAGCAGGCCGGCCATCTGCGAATCGGCCCGGCACTCTGGAGCGACGATTTCCGGCTGGCGCTGCCGACATGGCGACAGCTGGCGGCTGGCGAGCCTGCGGCGGTGATCGCCCAGAGCGCCCACTCCGAGGACGGGGCCGCTGCTGACTGGGCGACGACGGCCGCGCTTGCACTCGAGGGGCCAATCGGCGAGCGCGGCGAGCTGCGCCCTGCCCGTGGGACCTGGTGGCTGGGGTCCCGGCACGGCGACATCGATCTGTCGGCCGCGTCCGACGACGGCGTGACGATCCCCGATTGATCGCCGCGAGCTGTCGGCCGCGCTGCCATCGCGCCGTTAGCCTTGCGTGCATGGCGCTGGGGAGACAGACCGCGAAGGGCACGCCGACCTGCGTGTGGCGCGTCAATCGAGAGCTCCTTGAGACGCTGGATGAAAAGCTGGGACCGCCGCTGGACTCCTACGTTCGGGGGTGGCAGGTCTGGCTGGAGGCGAATGGCCCCGACGGCGCGACGCTGGAATGGCGCCTGCATCCCCCGGCGGGGTTCACGATGCCGCGGGGAGTCAATCATCACGACCTATTCGACGTGGTGCTCCAGCAGTTGGCCCTACTCGGCGAGGGGGAGCCGATCGCATTCGACGATCGAGCGCGCGCGCTCAGCGAGATCTGGGAGGTCCTCGAGGCCTTTCCGGCGTACGGCGACGACTCTGATCCGCAGGCGCTGGCTGCGGCGTGCGCCGACGCGCTGGGCGGCCGACAGCCCGACGGCGCTGGCCGCGTGGATCATCGTCGGCTCGGCGACCTGTGGAAGGGGCGCCGCGGTGAGTTCTCCGTGGGTCGAGCCCTCCTCGATCAGGTCGGCGCCCCGCGTGACTAGGTTGCACGGGATGGGAGCGTCATGGTGAGCGGCACTGCGATCATCAATGGCGCGGCGATGGCGCTGGCCGACGCCCGCCTGGCGATCAGCGATGACGGCGTCGCTCGCGGTGACGGCGCATTCGAGTCGATCGGGGTCTGGGCAAGGCGGCCGTTCCGCCTGGAGGATCATCTCGAGCGGCTTGGCCGATCGTTATCGGCCATCGGACTCGCCCAGCCGGACTTCGCGCTCATCCGCGACGAGGTCGATGCGCTGCTGGATGGGATGAGCGGTGCGCAGGGCGCCCTGCGGATCTTCGTGACGGGCTCCGGCTCGCGGATGCTGACGCTCGGTACTCTGCCGCCAATTCGGGAGTCGAACCGGCTGTCGCCTCAGCCGGCGCCGTGGATCCGCCCCTTGGAGTCGTATCGCCCTGCGGGCGCCAAGACCATGTCGTACAGCCCGAACATGACGGCGACCCGAGCCGCGCAGGCCGAAGGCGCCGACGATGCGCTGCTGATCTCCCTCGAGGGCCTGATCCTGGAGGGGCCGACCTTCTGCGTGCTGTGGGTTGCCGACGGTGTGCTGCACGCTCCAGAGCTCGAGCTTGGCATCGTCGATTCCATCAGCCGCCGCACGCTCCTCGAGCTCGCCGACGAAGCGGCGATCCCGGTCGCTCGGGGCCGATGGGGTCTGGCCGATCTCGCCGGCGCGTCCGAGCTGATGCTGTGCTCAGCGCTTCGCGAGCTGTCCTCTGTCGGCAGCGTCGACGCGCTTGAGTTTGACGGGGCCGCTCCGGTGCGAGGGCTGCTTGCCGATCGCCTGCGCGCCCGTCGCCTTGAGGGATGAGGGGGGATCCTTGCCATGTCGATCTCGGTCGGACAGTCTGCCGGGTGAACGCTCCAGCGCCGGGCGCCGGCAGACAGTGAGGCGGGCATGAGCGACTACGCAGCAGATGACCGCGGAGCCTATGCGAGTCCGCTGCGCCGTCTGGCCGCGGTCCTCATCGACGGGCTGATTGTCGGCGCAGTCATGGCGGCCGTGCTGATCCCTCTGTGGGTCGCCGCCCAGGATCAAGATGCTCTGATCCCTGTTGTGCTCGGGGCGTACCTCGTGCTCCTGGCGGCGGCAGTGCTGTACGAGGTGGCGCTAGTGGCGCGGCGCGGCGCGACCCTCGGCAAGCAGTTGATGAGAGTACAGGTGCGCGAAGCTGACGGAAGCCTGCCGTCGCTGGGCATCTCCTTCGTTCGCTACTTCACCAAGTTCCTGGCCGCGGCCGTCGCGCTGCTCGGCCTGCTGTGGGCGTTGTGGGAGCCCCGTCGGCGAGGATGGCACGACATGATTGCGGGCACCGTCGTCCGCCACGCGCGTCGAGCCACCGATGCCGCCGCGGGCCTGGACCAAGAGCGGGACTGGGCGCCGGACGAGGGCTCTGCAGGCCAGACCGCCTCCGCGCGCGCCCAGACGCCGGGCCCTGGGGACCTGATCCGCGCTCACGACGCGTCTGCGGGCGAGGACCTGCTCACAACTGGCGATCAGCGAGGTCCCGAGGAAGTATCTCGGCCTGACTTCCCGATCGAGCCCGAAGGGGAGCGCGACGCGTTGGCGGCCGAGGTGCAGCCAGTGGAGGCGGATCAGCCAGGCTCCGGGGAGACGCCCGCGCAGCCTGCGGCGGCGGAGTTGTCCGGTCGCGATCAGCAGGAGTCGGCCGGCGCCGCGGTCGCGGACAGCGATGCGGACGGAGCCGACGCCGCGCAGGTTGAGCCCGAGGAGCCCATGCGGCCGGCAGGCGGCTTCGAGGCTGCTGAGGGCGGCGAGCATGGTGCGGCGGCTGAGGGCGGCGAACATGGTGCGGCGGCTGAGGGCGGCGAGCATGTTGAGACGGTTCAGCCGGCTGAGAGCGTCAAGGCAGCAGGGCTGACCGAGCCGGTCGAGCTCGAGCCCGAGCCGGTCGAGCCTGCGGCGCCGGTGGAGCCCGAGCCGGTCGAGCCTGCGGCGCCGGTGGAGCCCGAGCCGGTCGAGCCTGCGGCGCCGGTGGAGCCCGAGCCGGTCGCGCCGG
>DATKBU010000032.1:0-13037 GCA_035513815.1 Egibacteraceae bacterium | reverse complement strand
GGGTAGGGCTGCTGCGCCGGGGGCGCGGCGGGCTCCTGCGCCGGGGGCGCGGCTGGCTGCTGGTCCGCGGGGGGCGTATACGGGTCCGTCACCTCGTGGTGCGGCGGCAGATCGCTGGCGTCGGGCTTGAACTCGGGCCGGTCGCCCACGGGCTCTTCCGCGCTGGGCGGGTGCACCACAGGCACACCGAGGACAGGGTCCTCAGGCGGCGGCGCGGGGTCCACCGAGTCTGGAGGCCGCTCCGTAGGGTCATTGGTGGACATGGGCTCCCTTTCGCTCGCAGGTCCACCAGCCAGTGAGACCGTCGAGACGGGTCACTCGCCGGCGCGGCGCGACCGCGCCGATACCCCACGGACACGCCGAAAACAGCAATCCGCACGGTTCCATGCGATCGTGCCCGAGTGCCGGTGCCCAGTCAACGAACCTGCGCGGCGCAGCGTTGCGGCTGATCGCTGCGCCCCGGCCTAGTCATCCAGGATGAACGTCACCTTGAGATTGACTTTGAAGTCGACGATCTGGCCATCTCTCATCCGGATCTCCTGCTCCTTGACCCAGGCGCCTTCGACGTTGCGCAGCGTCCGGGTGGCCCGGTCCAGCCCTTCGCGGATCGCGTCGTCAAAGCTGTTGGGGGACGTGGCGCTGATCTCGGTGACTCGTGCGACGGACACGGCGACTCCTTCTCAGGTCGAAAACCGATACGGCCGAGCCAAGCCTTGTCCGCAGGCGTGCGCTCCAAACGCCTTACGGCTCAGACGCCAGCCCGCTCCTCCTGTCGCAGGTCGCCGGTGATGTCCCGCAGCAGCGCCACCCCTTCTTCCGGCCCGGTCGCCAGCACGCGGTCGCCGGGCTCGAGCCGGTAGGTGCCCCGCGGTCGATAGATCCAGCGGCCCTCGCGCTGGAGCGCGAGCACATGCATGCCCGTCTCCGTCTCCAGCGACAGCTCGGCGAGCGAGTGGCCGGCCGCCGGCGAGCCCGTGAGCACGTTTGCGTCGCTGACGATCTCATCGGCTTCGCGCAGGGCGGCGGCGATGACTGGATGCGGCTCGTCGGGCATCTCGGCGAGGCGAGTCATCTCCTGCGCCGCGTCCGCGATGCGCTCGCTGGACTGGCCGATCTGCAGCAGCCCGCGCAGCTCGCCGACTTCGTCGTCGTCGAGGTCGCGCGCGGCGCGCAGCACCCAGTGCTGGAGCTGGTAGTACAGGTCGTCGGTCTTGTCCTCGACGCCGGAGACTTCGCGAACCAGCCCCAGATCGCGGAAGAAGATCGCCGAGTAGGCCAGGCCCACCGCGACCTCCGCCGCGTTCTTGAGCTCGACGAGGATGTCGACGGCCCGGTCGAGGTTGCTCAGGCGGCCCAGCGGACTCGGCGGCTGAAGATGGTGGGGCTCGCCGCCGGCGAGCTCGCGCACGAGATCCACCCCCTCGGGCGGGCCCTGCAGGAACAAGATGTCGCCGTCGACCAGAACGGTCTCGCCCTCGGGGCCGTAGATGAAGTCGACATCGCGGCGGATGGCGATCACCCACATGCCGGTCTCGCTGGGCAGGGCAAGGTCGCGCAGCGACGACCCGGCGAGGCGGTTGTCCTCCCGCAGCTTCACGCGCGCCACGGCCTCCTCAGCATGGCGCAGGTCGTCGCGCAGCTCCCCGGGCACGTCGATGCCTTTGAGGACCACGCGCGCGATGTCCTCGGCGGCGTCGGCGATCTCCTCCATCGCGTTGGCCATTCCGAGGATGCCCGCCAGCTGCTCGGCGTCATCGGGCGAGCGAGTCGCGAGCATGCACACGATTCGCATCTCGTGGACGGCGGCGTCCATCTGCTCCTCGAGCCTGATCACCTCCCGCGCCAGATCCTCGTCGCCGAAGAACACGGCCGCGTAGGCCAGATCGACCATCAGCTCGGAGGCATCCTTCGCCTCCACGAGCAGCTCTTTGACGTTGCGCCGCATGGCGTTATCTCACTCCCCAAAGGGCGATAGCCGCAACCAAGCACAGGACGCCCAGGAAGTCCATGGTTGCGGTGACGATGGGCATGCCGAAATTGTCGGGGTCAAGACCGAACCGGTAGGAGGCGGTGGCCGAGTAGTACGCGACCAGCACGATGAGGACCGTCGCGAACAGCCCACCGGTCAGTGAGATCGCCACCAGCGGACCGGCGCCGGGAGAGGGGAACCCGACCACGACCGACGCAGCCTGGGTGAGCAGCGCGATGGTGGTGAACACGCCGAAGGCGAACAGGAACGTGACGGAGCCTTCCAGCGCCGCCGGCCCGCCTGGAACTGGGGCAGGGTTGAGCAGGCCCAGGTGGAGCCTGCTGCCCAGGCGCGCGGAGAGGATCCCGCCGAGAGAGCCGCACAGGCCGATGAACGGCGGGATCAGCACCAGCAGCGCCGGGCTGCGAATGAACTGGTCGAGCCGGGTGGCCAGCACGGTCCCCGCCAGCACGTCGATGAGGGCGACGTAGGTCAGCACCGGCAGGCTCTCGCGCACGATCCGCCGCGCGATGGGTCCCGGGTTGGCCAGCCCGATGTAGGTCGCGCCGACCGCGGTCGCGAGGAAGACCGCGCCGAGCACCGTGTCGAGCCAGTCCACGCCGAGCAGCAGGGCGCCGACCACGAGGGCGGGCAGGGTGGTGATGTCGCCGGCGGCTGTGATGACCGGCGCGCCGATCGCGTCCATATCCCAGTCGCGGCGCTCGGCCGTCGCGGCGAGTACGAGGACCACGACGAAGACGGCGATGCTCGACAGCACCCCGCCGACCATCGAGACGACCATCAGCTTCCACAGGCTGACGGTGGGCAGGTCGAACGCGCCCGCGGCCGCGCGGGCGACCACCGCCGCCAATGCCGAGCCGAACAGCGTCAGCAGCGTCGCGGCCTCGACGTTCTGGAACGTGAAGGACCCGCGCGTGGGCCGGGCGTCGAACTCGCCGGTCAGGATGCCGGTGCCGAGGCGCGCGCCGAGCGCTCCGAAAACCGCTCCCCGCATCGCGATGGCGGCGGGCACCAGGATGATGAGGCCGGCGACCTCCTCGAGCAGCCCTTCCATCGAAGCGAGGACGACTCCGGCTGCGAGACCCACCACCGCATAGATGCCCAGGCCGACAAAGCCCTGCCGGAGGACGTGACGCTCCTGCGCCCAGAACCGCATCGCCGTGATGACGGCGCGCCACGGCCTGACCCGGATAGAAGCCATCAGCCGCGGAGTCTAGGGGGCTGACCCGCCGAATCGACTACGCTCGGCGCTGTGAGCGACCTTGCGCCGAAGCCGGTGTCGGCAAGCCGTGTGATCTTCGCGCGCCCGATGAGCCAGCTCGACGCCAACCCGATGGGCTCCGTGCACGGCGGCGTGATCATGCGAGAGGTCGACGAGGCGGCCGGCGCAGCCGCGTCCCGGCACTCGCAGCGCATCTGCGTGACCGCCGCCATCGATGAGCTGTCGTTTCTGCGGCCTGTGCATGTCGGCGACATCCTGATCGTCAGAGCCCAGGTGAATGATGTCGGGCGCTCATCCTTGGAAGTAGGCGTCCGCGTCGAGGCCGAGCCGTGGCTGGGAGGAGAGCGCCGCCACACCACAAGCGCCTATCTGGTGTTCGTCGCGCTGGACGAGGAGGGCAAGCCGGCCGAGGTGCCGCCGCTTGCCGTCGAGACCGACGACGAGCGCCGTCGCCAGGCGCAGGC
Source organism: Egibacteraceae bacterium (assembly GCA_035513815.1). Taxonomy (GTDB): domain Bacteria; phylum Actinomycetota; class Nitriliruptoria; order Euzebyales; family Egibacteraceae; genus DATKBU01. The sequence goes on along the minus strand of DATKBU010000032.1, from coordinate 9,361 downwards.
GCGCATTCGCCGCCAGGTGCGCACGGAGCGGATCGAGCGTCTGGGGACCTACCGTCCGGAGGGTGCAGGCGACTGAGTTTGACTGCCGGCTGCGACGAGCCTTTGAAGCGGCGGTGAGCCTGGCCCTAGATCGACGCCACGAAGTCGCCACGGAACTGGGGCCCGGCGGCGGACGCATCCAGCGTGTGAGCCGCCCGCGTCTCCAGCAGCGCCAAGGTCACGCGCTCGTCGCGCAGCTTGCGTTCCAGCGTTCCCGCGTCCAAGTTGCGGACAAGGACCACTGAGGCGCCCGCAGCGAACGGCGCGAGGCATCCGAGGATCAGCCCTTCGACGGTGTGCAGCGGGCCGGCCGCCAGCAGCCGATCGCTTGACGCCAGGCCGGTGCGCGTCGCGGCAGTCGCGCCCAACAGCTCAGCCATCGTCAGCGACTGGGCGGCAGCGGCCGGCGATTCGGCCGCAGGAGCGGGCTCCACGGCACCCGCCGCAAGCGCTGCGGCGTCACGGGGCACGACGACCGCGTCGAAGTGGTCAGCGAACGCAGGGACCTCCTCGCCGAAGCTCAGGACGTCTCCGCCGTCGGTCGTGAGCCGCGCCCCCAGGCCGGCGCCCACTGCGACTACAGCCGCGCCCAGCGTGCCAGCAGCCGCAGATGCCTGGTGAAACGCCGGCAGTGCGCTCTCTTCCACAAACACCGCCGCGGCGGTGGGGTCGCCGGCCGCGCTGGCCAGCTGGTCCGTCGCAGCGGACGGCACCGGCGCGAGGCACGCCCCCGCTCTCCAGCACGCGAAGGCGATGACCGCGGTCGTCCAATGCGTGCCGGTCGCGGCGACAACCCGGTGGCCCGCTCCGACGTCGAACTCCTCGACCAGGAAGTTGGCGGTCTTGGCCACCCAATTGTCGAATGTCGCGTAGGAGAACTCCGTGCGCTCGCCGCTTGAGTCGTCATAGAACGTGAGGAAGGGAGCATGGCCCCGGCGCCGCAGCACCGCGGCGGAAAGGTCGGCGAGGCTGCTTGCCGGCTCGGGTCCGCCTGAGTCTGGTTCTTCGGTCATGCAATATGGGTACCACGAGCGAGCAGCCGGGGGGCGCTGCGCCAGGGGGTTGGATGCCCGCGTGTCAGCGGGTTCCGCCCAGGAGGCCAGGGGTGAGCAGGCCTAGGACGTGTTAACTTCATGCCATTCCGCAGCGCTTTTGGGCGGGTTGCGCGCGCTTCTGCGCGCCCAGAGGGACGAGAGAGGTCAGGGCAGGTGTCGGAGCTGAGTCGCGGCGCTGGATTGGATGACTTCGGTCCTGCGCTGCAGGGGGGGCGCATCGGCTTGCGCCGCAGCCTGTGGGTGCGCGCCGGGCTTGTGTTCGCGGCGGTGGTGGCTGCGGGCGCGATGTTTGTCGGCGGCGTGGGCGCGGCGCTGGTCATGAAGGGCGAGGCATCGATCGAGCGCGTCCAGGTCGAAGGGCTGTCCCAGCCCGGAGACACCAACGATGACGGAGTTGTGGACACCGAGGAGATCACCGACGTCCTCAACATCCTGCTGGTGGGTTCCGACAGCCGCGCGGGCCTGACCGAGGAGCGCCTGGCGCAGATCGGCACGAACGATGACGGCGGCTACCTGACCGACACGATCATGCTGCTCCAGCTCGATCCCAAGCGCGATCGCGCCGCCCTGCTCAGCTTCCCCCGCGACCTTCGGGTGACGTTGTGCAACGGCGGCACAGCAAAGATCAACGCCGCGTATGCGACCGGGCGAGCCACAGATGCAGGCGGACCCAGCTGCCTCGTGCAGACCGTTGAGGATCTCACCGACATTCAAATCAACCACTACATCGAGATCGGCTTCGAGGGCTTCATCAACGTCATCGACCAGCTCGGCGGGGTGTCGCTGTACCTCGAGGAGCCGATCAAGGAGAGCAAGGCGAACATCAACCTCCCCGCCGGCTGCAATCAGCTCGACGGCCTGCAGGCGCTGGCCTTCGCCAGGGTGCGCAACATCGACAACGACTTCGGTCGCATCGCGCGCCAGCAGCGGCTCATCCGTGAAGTCCTCGATGAGCTGACGAGCGTTGACACGCTGATCAACGTCCCTCGCCTGCTCAACGTCGTCGAAAGCGTCGGCGGCGCCGTGCAGGCGGATGAGGCGCTTTCGCTGAGCAGGATGAAGCGGATCGCGTTCAGCCTGCGGAACATCACCTCGCAAGGGCTGGAGACGCGCACCGTGCCCGGCTACACCAAGACGATCGACGGGCAGTCCTTTGTCATCGCCGAGGAAGACAGGGCCGAGGCGCTGTTCCAAGCGTTCCGAGACGGCAGCATCTTCCCCGAGGACGTCGGCACCGGCCAGGCCCGCTCGCTGCGCCCGTCCGACGTGCCACCCGTCGAAATCTTGAACGGGGTGGGGACGCAGGGGCTCGCGGGTCAGGCGGCGCAGATCCTCGAAGAGGCCGGCTTCGAAAGCGGCGCCACCGGCAACGCCGAGACCTTCGACGTCGCGACGACGAAGATCCTCCATGCTCCGCATGAGCAGACCGAAGCCGAGCTGCTGGCCAAGGCGCTGGGCGGCGCAGAGCTCGAGCTCGGCGATGCCGCGACGACCCTCACTGTCGTTGTGGGCGCAGACTTCGAGTTCGACACGCTGCGGGCCACCGCCACTCCGACGTCGCCGCCGGCGGCCTCGCCTGATGCGCAGAAGCCGGAGCCCGAGCCGGAGCCCACCCCTGAGTTCAGGGGCGCCAGTCCGTCCGACGTCCAGTGCTGACCGCTCGCGCTGTGATCGGGGGGATGGGACCGTGAAGGGCATCATCCTGGCCGGCGGCGCCGGCACGCGACTGCATCCGGCGACGCAAGTCGTGTCGAAGCAGCTGCTGCCGGTCTACGACAAGCCGATGATCTACTACCCGCTGTCCGTCTTGATGCTCGCGGGCATTCGCGACGTGCTCGTGATCTCCACACCCGCAGACCTTCCGCTGTTCTCCCGGCTCCTCGGCGACGGCGAGCAGCTTGGGATGAGGTTCGCCTACGAGGTCCAGCCCGAGCCGCGCGGCCTCGCCCAGGCGTTGGTCATCGGCGCGGACTTCATCGGCGATGACGATGTCTGCCTCATGCTCGGCGACAATCTCTTTCACGGGCACGGCCTCGCCGGCCTGCTGCAGGACGAGGTGAAGAACCTCGCCGGCTGCACGCTCTTCGGCTATCCAGTGCGCGACCCGGAGCGCTACGGCGTTGCCGAGATCCGCGACGACGGCAGCGTCGTGTCGATCGAGGAGAAGCCCGAGGCGCCCAGGTCCAACCTCGCGATCACCGGGCTGTACCTGTACGACAGCGAGGTCGTGGAGATCGCCAAAGGGCTGGTGCCGAGTCCGCGCGGAGAGCTGGAGATCACCGATGTGAACAACGCCTACCTCGCCCGCGGTCGCGCGCGATGCGTGAACCTCGGCCGGGGCATGGCTTGGCTGGACACCGGCACCCATGACAGTCTTCTGGAGGCGGCCCAGTTCGTGCAGGTGCTCGAGCACCGGCAGGGGGTGCGGATCGCCTGCGTCGAGGAGGTCGCCTACCGGATGGGATTCATCGACCACGCCCAGCTCACGGCGCTGTCGGAGAATCACGGCCAGTCGACGTACGGCGAGTACCTGCGCCTGGTCGCTCGAGAGGCCGTCTGACAGCGGCGGGAGGCACGACGCTCATGCGCATCTTCGTCACCGGCGGCGCCGGGTTCATCGGATCGAACTTCATCCGGTACGTGCTGGCCGCACAGCCCGATGTGCGCATCACCAATTACGACAAGCTCACCTACGCGGGGAACCTGGGGAGCCTCAAGGACGTCGCCGAGGACCCGCGCTACAAGTTCGTGCGCGGCGACATCAACGACCACGAGCTGCTGGCGCAGGTGCTGCCCGGCCACGACGCGGTGGTCAACTTCGCCGCTGAGTCCCACGTCGACCGCTCGATCACGGCCTCGACGGATTTCATGATGGCGAATGTCGTGGGGGCGAACACGCTGTTCAACGCCGCGATGCGCCTGGAGGTGCCGCGCTTCCTGCACATCTCCACCGACGAGACCTACGGCTCGATCGCTGAGCCCGACAGCTTCGTCGAAGGCGACGCGCTGGACCCCAACTCGCCGTACTCGGCGTCCAAGGCCTCCGCCGACCTGCTCGCGCGCGCCTACCGGGTCACCTACGGCTACCCCATCAGCGTCACCCGCACCGCGAACAACTTCGGGCCGTATCACTACCCGGAGAAGGTCATCCCGCTGTTCGTGACCAACCTGATCGACGGCGCCAAGGTGCCGCTGTACGGCAATGGCGAGAACGTGCGCGACTGGACGTATGTCCTCGACAATGCGCGCGCGCAGTGGCTGGTCCTGGGCGAGGGCGTCCCCGGCGAGCTGTACAACGTCGGCGCAGGCAACGAGATGAGCAACAGGGATCTGACGCTGCGGATCCTCGAGCGGTTCGGGCTGGGCGAGGAGATGGTCACGCACGTCGCTGACCGCCCCGGGCACGACCTGCGCTACTCGATCGACACCTCCAAGGTGCGCCAGCTCGGCTGGAAGCCCGAGCGGACGTTCGACGAGGCGCTGGACGACACGATCGCCTGGTATCGCCAGCACGAGTGGTGGTGGCGGCCCCTGAAGCAGCGTGGGGCGAGCGCGCGGCAGGGGCTGGTCGGTCGATGACGACGCGCACGGCGCCGCGCCGCTCGCCATGAGGGTGCTGATCACCGGCGCGGGCGGCCAGCTCGGCCACGACTTGGTGGCGGCATTCGCCCGCGACGAGGCGGTGGCGCTGTCGCGCGAGGAGCTGGACGTCACCGACGAGGCCGCGGTCGTGGCAGCAGTGCGCGACTCGGCCCCCGACCTCGTCGTGCACGCGGCCGCCTACACCAAAGTCGACGCCTGCGAGTCCGAGACCGAGACCGCCTGGCGCGTCAACGCTCTGGGGTCGTGGTGGCTGGCGCGTGCCTGCGCGCTAGGCGGCGCGGCGATGGTGTACGTCTCCTCGGATTATGTGTTTGACGGTCGCGCCGGGCGGCCCTATACGGAGTTCGACTCCACCGCGCCGCAGTCGATGTACGGGCGCACCAAAGAGGCGGGGGAGCAGCTGGTCCGCCGGGCGCTGGACCGCCACTACATCGTGCGCACCAGCTGGGTCCAGGGCGCGCACGGCGCCAACTTCGTGAAGACCATGCTGCGCGTGGGCGCCGAGCGCGGCGCGGTCAGCGTCGTCGACGATCAGACCGGGTCGCCGACGTTCACGTTCGACTTGGCGCCGGCCATCCGGACCCTTGCCGTAACGGGCCGTCACGGGACCTATCACCTGACCAACGAGGGCCACTGCACGTGGTTCGAGTTCGCCCGCGCGATCTTTTCCGAGGCCGGCCTGGCTGTCGACGTGACGCCGATCGACAGCGAGTCGTTCGGCGCCCCCGCCCCGCGTCCGCAGTTCAGCGTTCTGGACAACCTGATGGCGCGCATGACGGGCCTCCCGCCGCTGCCGCCGTGGCAGGCATCGCTGAAGCGCCTGATCGCCGAGCTGCGCGAGCGGTGATGGACGCGCCGGACCTCGTGCCGGGCGACACCGTCGCAGTGGTGGTCGTCAACCACAGCACCCGCGATGACCTCTTGGCGTGCGTGGAGTCGCTGTCCCAGTCGGGGGCGGACGAGATCGTGGTGGTCGACTCGGGCTCGTCGGATGACAGCGTGGCTGCCCTACGGGCGGCCCAGCCTCAGGTGCGCTGCGTGGAGCTGGCCAATGTGGGCTTCGGGCGGGCCGCCAACGTCGGCGTCGCCACCACCAAGACCGACGCCGTGGTGCTGGCCAATGCGGACACGCTTTTTCCGCCGGGATCGGTGCGCGCGATGGGGGAGTACCTGGCCAAGCATCCCGACGTCGGCGCGCTCGGACCGATGGTGCGCTTCCCGGACGGCCGGGTGCAGCTGTCGGCGCGCTCCTTTCCCTCGATCGGCCAGGCCGTCGGGCATGGCCTGCTCGGCCTGTGGTGGCCGACCAATCGGTGGACGCGCGCGTACCGGCTGACCGACTGGGACCACGCCAGCGAGCGCGATGTCGACTGGCTCTCCGGGTGCTGTCTAGCCGTGCGGCGCGAGGCCTTCGAGGCGGTGAGCGGGTTCGATCCGGTCTATTTCATGTTCGTGGAGGATGTCGACCTGTGCCTGCGCCTGGCCGATGCGGGCTGGCGCGTGGTGTTCGCTCCGGTCACCGAGGTTACCCACGCGGTCGGCACGGCGGTCTCAGGCCGCCGACTGCGCATGGTCGTCGAGCACGCGCGCAGCCTCGACCGGTTCTTCGCTCGCCGGCACAGCGCGGGGGGGAAGCGGCTGCTGCGACCGCTGATCCGCGTCGGCCTCGCCGGCTGGGTGGTCGCCACGATGGCCTGGTCGATCGCGCGCGGACGCACCCACGCGCACGGCTGACCGGTTCAGCTCGTTGGCTTACTCTCCGAGGTCTGTGCAGTACGGTGACGCCTCGCGCACAACGAAAGCGGGCTGGTACGCGTCCATGACGTGGATGGCGAATTTCTTGACAGCAGATCGATCGGGCTCACGCCGGCGGGTGGCGCTGGCGTGCGCGCTGGCGCTTGCATGGGCCCTGGCCGGCGCGGCCTCCCCGGCCGAGGCCGCGGGCTGCAAGCCCGCCGGGGGATCAAAGGTTCCGGAAGCCTCTCCGCTGCCGGGCAACTGGCAGATCCAGGGGCACGGTTGGGGTCACGGGCTGGGGATGAGCCAGTTCGGCGCGCAGGGCGCGGCGCTGCTCGGCTGCTCTGCCGCGGAGATCCTCACCACCTATTACACCGGGATCGCGGTGAGCGCGGCCGACAGCGCGAAGTCGATCACCATCGGCTTGTGGCCAGAGTCGCCGTCCGGGTCTCCCGCCGAAGTGCTGAACGTGAAGGCCTACGACGACGCCATCCCCTGGCAGGTCCTTGACGGCGCCGGAAACGTCCACACCGTGCTGTCGACGCAAGCCAAGGGCACGCAGCGGACGGTGCGCATCGGGACCGACTACAAGTTCACGATCACGGAGGGTGACGGCGACACCCCGATTTGGGACGGCGGGGGAATGGGCTGGATGGTTCAGGTTCCCCACAACGGCAATATCATCCAGCTGCCCTCCAAGTCCACGAACGGCCAGTGGCCCGGTGGGCGGCCCTATCGCTGGGGGACGCTGCAGCTGCGCTCGGTGCAGCACGCCGGCAAGGCGGGGATGTTCGTGACGACGAAGATCGGCTCGATCGACCGCTACCTGCGAGGGCTGGCCGAGATGCCCTCGTCATGGGAGCCCGAGGCGCTCAAGGCCCAGGCCATCACCGGCCGCTCGTACGCGCTTGACCGACGCGACCGAGTCGGCGTGAAGTCCTTCTGCGGCTGCCACCTGTACGACTCGCCCGCGGATCAGGCGTACAGCGCCTATCTGAAGGAGTCTGAGTCATCGGGGGGCACTAATTACGGCGCCCGCTGGGTCTCCGCTGTGGATTCCACGGTCGGCAAGGTGATGCGGTACGACGGGCAGATCGCCACCGGGTTCTACTCGTCGTCGCATGCGGGGCGCACGCTTTCGGCCAAGTTCGTCTGGGGCAGCGACGTTCCGTGGATCCAGCCGATCGACGACAGCCGCTGGGAGATGGCATCGCCGAACAAGCCTCATCTCCGCTCCTGGGCGGCGGGGGTCACCTCGCCTGATCTGGGGGCGGAGTTCGGCGTGGGCATCGCCACGCGCGTCCAGGTGCTCAGCGACGGCGTTCGCATCACCGGCACCACAGGCGACAAGGTGATCACCGGTTGGGACTTCCGCCAAGGGCTGGGGCTGCTATCGCCGGTGTTCAAGGTGAACGAGTATCCGATCCACCAGCTGGTCGGGCGCATCGGCGGCCTCGACCGGATCGACACCGCCGTGCGGGTCTCATCGTCGTACTGGAAGAGCTCAGAGCATGCGGTGCTGGCCACCGCGGGGGACTTCCCCGACGCGCTGGCGGCCGGGTCGCTGGTGGCCAAGCTCGGCGCGCCGCTGCTGCTGACGTCGTCCACCGAGCTGTCATCGCAGGTCTCAAGCGAGCTGCACCGCCTCGGCGTCAAGAAGGTCTGGCTGCTGGGCGGGACGGCGGCGATCTCCCAGGGCATCGAGGATCAGCTCGCGAATGCGGGCTACCAGGTGCAGCGGCTGGCCGGGACGGGCCGTGTGGAGACGGCAGCCGCCGTGGCGACCGAGGTGGGTCCGGCCGACAGCGGGGAGGTGACGCTCGTGCTGGCTGACAACTGGCCGGATGCCGTGGCCGCGGGGGCGTTCGCAGCGACGCCTGATGTGCCCCCCACGCTGCTGACCGGTAAGGACGGCGTGCCCAAGCCGACGGCCGACACGCTTAAGGCGCTCGGCGCGACACACGTGCTGCTGCTCGGGGGGACCGCGGCTGTATCCGCGGAGGTCGAGGAGAGCCTGAAAGGGCTGGGCTACGAGGTGCGGCGCCTGGCCGGAACATCGCGCTACGACACCTCGGTGGCCGTCGCCAGCGAGGCGCTGTCGAGGCTGGAGGGCGAGGTTCCGATCGTGCTGGCCTCCGGGGCGAACTTCCCTGACGCGCTGGCCGCCGGCGCGCTGTCGGCCAAGCTGGGCGCGCCGCTGCTGCTCGTGCCTCGCGAGAACCTGAACGCGATCGTCGGCCCGCGCACGTTCCTGGAGACCCAGCCGCTGACGGAGGGCATCATCATCGGCGGCACCGCGGCGGTGACCGACGAGGTGCTCCAGCAGGCGGAGGCGGCGCTGGAGAAGTAGCGTCCGTGGCGATGGAAGAGTCCAATCCAGGCCCAGTCGCGAGCCGGGCGCCCTTGCCGGCGTGGCCCCTGGTCAGCGTCGTGATGCCGCTGCGCGACGACGGGCTGCATCTTCGCGAGGCCGTCGAGGCGGTCCTGGCGCAGGACTATCCGGGCGAGCTCGAGGCCGTGCTCGCGGTCGCCCCGTCTGGAGACGGGATGGAGTCCGCGGTCGCGGACCTCGCCGCCTCCGACGCGCGGGTGCGAGTCGTCGCCAACCCAGGGCTGCGCACGTCGTCGGGACTGAACGCCGCGATCGCCGCGGCCTCGGGAGAGGTGATCGCCCGCGTCGACGGGCACGCCGTTGTGGCGCCCGGATATCTGCGCCGGGCCGCGGAGCTGCTAGTCGAGACCGGCGCCGACAACGTCGGCGGGATCCAGGCCGCCGAGGGCCAGACGCCGTTCGAGCGAGCGGTCGCGGCGGCGATGACGTCCCGGTTAGGCGTGGGGGATGCGAAGTTTCACTACGGCGGGAAGCCAGGACCGACGGACACGGTGTACCTGGGGGTGTTCCGCCGCGACGCGCTCGAGCGGGTCGG
>DATKBU010000031.1:0-5783 GCA_035513815.1 Egibacteraceae bacterium | reverse complement strand
GGATGCTCGCCTCCTGGGCGCCGAACCGGCTCAGGCGCTGCCGCACTGAGGGGATGATCCCGTCCGGCAGGACCAGCACGACGGCGCCCAGGAGCAAGCCGGTCAGCAGCACATGGACCTGCGGATAGCTCGTGAGCAGGTAGTAGCTGCCCGGGATGAACAGCACCGCGCCGAGTGCGGGGCCCCACAGGCTGCGCAGACCGCCCAGCAGCGATGACAGGATCATGCTCACGCCGAACACGATCGAGAACACGAACACCGGATACAGGATCAGCCGCCAGTGCCCGTAGAGCCCGCCCCCGATGCCCACGAACGTCGCGCTCAGCGTGAAGGCCACCAGCTTGTACAGCATGGTGTTGATTCCCAGCATCTCCGCCTTGTCCTCGTCCTCTCGGATCGCGACCAGGCCCAGCCCAAACTTCGAGCGGCGCAGCCACCAAGTCAGCGCGAGGATCACGAGGAACAGCGCCAGGAACACGTAGTAGAAGAGCAGATGCGGACCCAGGGCGGTCGACGGCGGGGACGGCACGGTGAAGCCGGTAGAGCCACCCGTGAGACCGCGCCACGCCTGGGCGGTCAGCCCGCCTATGTAGACCAGCGCGAGGGTGACGATGACAAAGCTGGCCCCGCGCACTCGCAGCGCCACGAAGCCGATTCCGGCTGCGAGGACAGCCACGAACAGACCGGCGGCCAGGGCCGTGACGAACGGGCTGATCCCGAAGCGGACCGCGGTGAGCCCTGTGAAGTACGCCCCCACCCCGAAGAAGAACGAATGCCCCAGCGACACATAGCCGGTCAGCCCGCCCATGATGTTCCAGGACATCGCCAAGGCGATGTACATCATCGTCAGCGTCGCGACGAACTGCAGGAAGGCGTTGGGCAGCGCCAGCGGGGCGGCCGCGGCGAGCGCGATGATGCTCGCCACCCCGACCCCGCGCAGCGGGACCCGGCTGACGATGGAGCTAGAACCGCTCTGCAAGACGCCCCCCGAAGAAGCCCTGCGGTCGAACGATGAGCGTGCCGAACAGCGCCGCGTAGAACACCATCGCCCCCCACGTCGGATTGATCGACACGAGCACCATGCCTTCGACCACGCCCATGAGAAGCGCGGCGAGCACAGCCCCGTGGATCGATCCGAGACCGCCTACCACGATAATCGCCATGAGGCGTGCGATCCAGTCGTAATGCATCGACGGGAAGAAGGGCGAGATCAAGGCGAGCACTGCGCCGCCGACGGCCGCAGTCGCCAGACCCAGTCCGAATCCCACGCCCTTGACCGCCTCGGTGTTGATGCCGACCAGCTGCGCCGCGGCGGCGTGCTGAGCAGTCGCACGCAGGGCCTGCCCGTAGCGCGTGTACCGCAGGATCGCCATCAAGATGCCGAACGTCACGATCGCGACAGCGAAGCCGATGATGCGATCCCAGGGCAGGCGCAGACCGACCACCGCCAGGGACGTCTGCGCGTACGGCGCGCTCACGCCGCGAACGGTGGCCGTGAACGCCGCGACGAGGCCCCCTTCGATCACGAGCGCGATCGCGAACGTCAGGAGCACCGACATCATCGTCGCGTTCTCCTTGAGGCGCACCAGCAGCAGGCGCTGCACGCCCACACCGAGCACAAAGAACAGCGGCGCGGTGATGAAGATGCTCAGCAGAGGGTCAAGGCCGAAGCTGGCGTTCATCCAATACGTCAGGTACGCCGCAAGGATGAGAAAGGCAGCGTGGGAGATGTGCACGACCCGCATGACCCCGAAGATCAGGGTCAGCCCGGACGACAGCAGTGCGTAGACGCCGCCGGTGAGCAGGCCGACGGCGGCCCCCTGCGCAAGCAGACTCGCCGACGGCATCACTCACCCCCGTCTGATTGTGCGCCATCCGCACCCTCAGGCGCTACCACTCCGGCTTGGGGTAGATGATCTCCGACGTCACCGCGCTCTCATCCGGCGCCAGCGCGATCTCAATCGCGCCGCTCTGCCACTGCAGGATCATGTGGTTGCCTGTGGGAGCGCCGGTCTCCTCGAACCCAAGCGGGCCGACGACCGTGTCGAAGGTTGTCTCGCGGACATAGTCGCGCAGCGCCGTCTGGCACTCGTCCGACGGATCGGCACAGCCCACCGCCTCGATCGCCGCAGCCACCACCTGGCCCACGGTGTAGCCGTTGGCCGGGTCCTCGTTCGGGTCCTCGCCGAACTTCGCCCGGTACGCCTCGACGAACTCGACGTTGCTCGGGTAGTCCGCCTCCAGCGACCAGCCGACCGGGGCCAAGATTCCCTCAGCCGCGCCGCCGACCTCGTCGTCGAAGTCGAGCTGCGTCGGGCCCGTGCTCATCATCACCAGATCCGGCTGGTAGCCGATCTCCACGAGCGCTCGGACCAGCCCGACAGCGTCGACGTCCTGTGTGCCGCCGATGAGGATGTCCGCCCCGCTGTCCGCGATCTGCGCGGCCAGGCCCTGGAAGTCCTGCTGCTCTGGCGGATAGACCTGATCGAAGACCGTTTCGACGCCGCCGGCCACGAGGATCTCCTTGACCCCGTCGGCGATCGGCTGCGCGAACGGGTCGTCCAGCGCGACGTAGGCCGCCGTGGCCGGGCGCTGGTCGTCGGGAAGATCGAGGATGAATTCGGCGACAAGCTCGCCGTGACGGTTCGCGACCGCCGGTGCGGCGTAGAACAGATACTCCAGCCCGCGGTCGAACACGCTGGGCGAAGCGCCGGCCGGCTCGACGAAGAGCATCTTCTCGCGCTCGGCGACCGCCGAGGTCGGGATCACCAGCAGTGAGGAGAACGGGCCGAACACGATGTCGACCTGATCCTGGGTGATCAGCTTCTCGTAGTCGGCGACGGCCTTGTCCGGGTCCGATGCATCATCGAGGATGCTCAGCTCGACCTGTCGGCCGAGGAGCCCGCCGCTGTCGTTCACCACCTCGGCCCACAGCTCGTATCCGCGCTCGATGCCCGCGCCCGGGTCCGCGAAGTCGCCGGTGAGCGGCAGAGAGATGCCGACGGTGATCGGCCCGCCGTCGTCCTCAGTGACGGCCGGCGACTCATCGTCTGCCGCGGGCGTGTCGTCTGCGGGCGGCGTGTCCTGTGTCGCCACCGCATCCGTCGTCGGATCAGCCGTCCCCCCCGAGTCGGCATCGCAGCCGGCGATGATCATCGCCAGGGCCACCAGCACCGCAAGTGTCAGCTTGTGCGACCAGATCGGCACCACCGTGCACCACTCCCCTCCGTGGCCTCGGCCCGAGCGAATCTACGCGGGCCGACTCCCGTGGATAGCAAACGCTTTCTCCAGCGCTCACCTGCAACGTAGCGCCAGCTGGAAGCAGGCGTCAACGACTTTTCCGTGAACCGTGTCCACGGCATGCAAGCGCTTACCATCGCGGGATGGACCCGCAGTCGGCCTCCGGTGCTGACTCCAGACCCCCAAGGACACGGGCATGAGCGGACGCGGCTCGGGCAGGCAGCGGCGCACGATGGCTGCGTTCTGCTCGTGCAATCAGATCGAGTTCAGACCATGAGGCGCCGCAGCGACCGCCGGCTGAGCGGCACTGGACAGCGATGGAACAGCAAGGCCGGCGCGTGGCTCGGCATCGGGGCCGCGCCGGGCGCGCTGGTGCTCGGCGCCGGGATTGCGGCGCGCCATGACGGCCCCGTGCCGCTGGCGGCGCTCGTGGGGGGCGGGGCTTTGATGACGCTCCTGCTGATGGGTCAGGGGCAGCTAGGGCTGCGCCCGCCGCATGGCGAAGGGGCCACTCTGAGCGCGCTGTCGCCGCGCTACCTCGCAGCGCGCAGCCACCGAGGACTCAACGCGCTGCTGTCGGTGGCGCTGGTCGGCTGGTTCGGATTCAACGTCGGTCTCGGCGGCGCCGCGGTGAGCGCGCTGCTGAGGCTGCCCGGGCCGGTGGGGCCGCTGCTGCTGGCTGCCCCCGTCGTGCTGATGGCGTTCGGCGGCATGCGGCGCTGGAACCCAGTCGCGGTGGTCGCGACCGGCAGCGCGCTCGTCCTGGTCTGCGTCGTGACGTGGAGGCTCGCAGCGCCGGTTTCCCCAGTCACGCTGGGGCTGGGCAGCCCGGCGCTCGCGGTTGCGGACATTGCGGTGTTCGTCGGCTACGTCGCAGTGTTCGGTGTCCGGGCGCCCGACTTCACCGTCGGGCTGCGCAGTCGCGTCGATCTCGCTGCCTGCGTGGCGCTGCTGGTGATCCCCACCATTGCCGTCGCCCTCGCCGGCGCAGCGGTGCAGCGCGGGACCGGCGCCGTGGACCTCGTCGCGGTCCTGGCAGGACCGGAGGGCCTATGGATCGGCAACCTGCTGGTGGCGCTGGCGGTGGTGGCGCCGACATTCACGACGATGCATTCCGGCAGCCTCGCGCTGCGGGCCATCACGCCGCTGACCGAGCGCGGGGCGATGATTGCCGTAGCGGCCCCCGGACTGGTCCTGGCGATGCTCCGCTTCGACCTTCACCTCGCGCTATGGCTTCGCCTGCTGGCTGCGATGCTGGCCCCCCTGGTCGTGCCGATGGCACTCGAAGGCGCCCGGCGGCGGCGCGGCGGCGCGGCGCGCCTGATCCCGTTGTGGACGTGGGCCCCCGCATCGACGCTGGCGGTGGCGCTCAGCGCCGCTGATCAGCCGTATGCGGTCGTCGCCGGGCTGGGGGTCGCCGTGAGCGCGTCGGCGGTGTTCCTCATCCGCCGGGAACCGCCATCGCCCGCCGATCGCTGAAACCCAGGCGGCGCCGTCTGACGCGCCGAGAAGAATCCAGCGTCAGTCGCAATAGGGCACGGAGGCTGGATTGTTCGCCGGCGTTTCTCGCGACGCCCCGCGGGCACGGAGGATGCATGGTCCCTCTCGCCCCTCGCGGCCGAGGCCGGGCGATCCTGTGGGGGCAGCGAGTGCTCGCGATCCCCTCAGGCGCACTGCTGGTGCTCGCGCTGCCGCCGGTATCCGCATGGTGGCTTGGCTTCATCGGCGCGGCGCCCGCGCTGGTGATCTGGCGCTCGGCGCGGTCGGGCCGGGATGCCGCAGTGCGCGGGGCCTTCGCGGGAGCGGGCTTCTTCGGGCTGGTCTACCACTGGCTGATCCGCCACGTCGGCGTCTTCTCGCTGCCGATGGCATTCGCACTGGGGCTGCTGTGGGCGCCGCTGGGATGGATCGCGTGGCGCGCACTGCGACCGCCGCTGTCCCCCGCGCGCGCCGCGGCAGCCCTCGCGGTGGTTCCCAGCGCCTGGGTGGCGGTCGAATTCATCCGGTCATGGGATCGGCTGGCCGGCCCGTGGGGCGTGCTCGGCGCCAGCCAGTGGCAGGTCCAGCCCGTGCTTGCGCTGGCGTCGCTCGGCGGCGTGTGGGCGCTGAGCTTCCTGCTGGCGCTCACCAGCACCGCCGCGACAATCGCGGCCGCGCCGGACTCGCCGCGGCTCGCGCGGGGCGGTGCGCTCGCCGTCGCCGCCCTCGCGCTCGGGGGCGCCGTGACGTACGGCGCGGCCCGGATTCCTCCGCCGACGGTGGGCGAGCTGCGCGTCACCGCCGTCCAGCCCGGACTGATCGCCGACCCGCAGGAGCGGTTCGCTTGGCAGCTTCAGCAGACTCGCGATGCGGCCGGAGAAGGAACGGATCTCATCGTCTGGGGTCAGCGCAGCGTGCCCTATGACATCCAAGCGCACCCGCAGATCCAGGCTGAGATCGCCGCGGCGGCGCGGGCCGCCGGAGCGCCGCTGCTGGTGCAGAGCGACATCCTGGGCGACGACGGCTATCGCAGGGCAGCGCTGCTGGTGGCGCCCGACGGCGTC
>DATKBU010000030.1:0-23037 GCA_035513815.1 Egibacteraceae bacterium | reverse complement strand
AGTCCTCCTGTATGCGCGACGGTCGCCCGCCGTCTTGCGCCGCTGTTGGCTTCCCCTCGCCGGAGGCTGCGAGAGCGCTCCCAACCAGTTGCGGCTCCTCCATGGGAGCGCTCTCACAGCCTGGCAGGTTAGCGGGGAGTCGCGCCCGGCGCCAGGGGAGGATTCGGACGCTCGCAACAATCCGCAGTCCAGGGCCGCCGCCGCGATTCGTCGCATCCCCGCGGGGCGCGCGGCGCCAAGGTGGGTACGAATGGCTCGCCAGACGCGCCGCGGCGATTCGGGGGGATGGGATGAGCGAGAGTCAGCGAGCTTGGAAGCACACCGGGGAGGAGTTCCGAGCGCTCGGAGAGCGGCTCCGCGACAAGTACAAGAGCCAAGAGCACGAAGCGCAGGCAGCCGATGACCGGGACGCTATCGAGAAAGCGCTGCGGACCCTCAGCGATGCGATCCAGCGGACGGTGGAGACCGTCGATGGCGCGGTTCGTGCGCCCGACGTGCGGGATCAGGCCAGGAAGGCGGCGCGATCGCTGGGTGACGCGCTGAAGACGACGTTCTCAGAGCTGGACGACGAGGTGCGCCAGCGGTCCAAGCCAGACAAGGCGGCGCCATCCGAATCCGGCGAGCCCGCCAGCGATCGGCCCGGGCGCCCGGCGAACGGCGTCGAGCGCTCCCCAGGGTCCGAGGACACCTGAGTCGGCCCTTCACTCCACGGGCCGGCAGGCGTAGGGTCGACATGCGGGCGCCGCGCGGGCCGGCCCACCCGCCGCAGGCCACACGGGCCTGCGCCGCCGCACTGAGGAGACGACATGCTCGCCGACACCACGCCCATGCCCACGCTTCCGGCTGCCGATCTGGACCGCGCCCGCAAGTTCTATGAGGGCACACTCGGCCTCCCGGTCGCAATGGAGGTGCCCGGGATGGTTCTGTACCGCTCCGGGAACACGATGCTCATGCTGTACGAGTCCGCCTATGCCGGGACCTCCCAGGCCACCGCCGCGACTTGGAATGTCGGCGACTTCGATGCCGAGGTCTCTCGACTGCGCGACAGCGGGGTCCACTTCGAGACGTATGACCTGCCCGATACGGAATGGGACGACGGGGTTGCGACCTCCGCTGGCGGCGCGATGCGCGCTGTCTGGTTCAAAGACCCTGAAGGCAACATCCTTGCGGTCGGCACCATGCCGGACGCCTCGCTGGCGACCTGAGGCGCGCCGCGGCGGCGTACACCGGCCGCCGCGAACGCCTCCCATCGTCTGCGCAACTTGACAGCCCGACTGGCTTCGAGTCCCGTCTCGGGCACGGGCTGGCGCGCCCAGGTGGCCGGAGACTGTCACACGATCCTCCAGGAGGCGGTATGACGGGCATCGACGTCCAGGTGAGCGGCCTCGACGGCGACGCCGTCGCCATAGGGCGGCCGGCGCTCGACGACTTCGCGGCCGGGTTCTCCGGATCGCTGCTGCAAAGCCGCGACGAGGGCTTCGCGAGCGCGGTCCTCATCTGGAACGCGATGGCGGCGAAGACACCCGCGCTGGTGGCGCAGCCGGCGACGGCAGGCGATGCGGCCGCAGCCGTCTCGTTCGCCCGCGACCACCAGATCCTGCTCTCGGTCAAGGGCGGGGGCCACAACATCGCCGGAACGGCGCTGGCCGACGGCGGGCTGACACTCGACATGTCCAGGATGAACCACGTCGAGGTCGATCCGGACCGGCGACTAGCCCGCGTCGGCCCGGGATGCCTCCTGCAGGACGTCGACCGGGCCACCCAACAGCACGGGCTGGCCACCGTTCTGGGATTCGTCTCCGAGACCGGTGTCGCCGGGCTCACCCTGGGCGGCGGTTTTGGGTATCTCACGAGGCGCTTCGGCTGGACGGTGGACAACCTCGAGGAGGTCGAGCTGGTCACGGCCGACGGGACCCTGCGACGCGCCAGCCGGACGGCGCACGAGGATCTGTTCTGGGCGCTGCGCGGCGGAGGCGGCAACTACGGCGTCGCGACGGAGTTCGTCTTCCGTCTGCATCAGGTCGGGCCCCGAATCACCGGTGGGATGATCGCCTGGAGCGCCGATCGGGCAGACGAGGTGCTCACGGTGTTTCGCGATCTCACCCAGACCGCGCCGCGTGAGTTGACGCTGGCGTGCACCATGCGATTCGCGCCGCCGGCGCCGTTCATCCCCGCCGAGTGGCACGGCAAGCCCATCATCGGCGTCATCGCCTGCCACACCGGAGACCCGGTCAGCGCCGCCAGGGACCTCGCCCCGCTCCGAGATCTCGGTCAGCCGATCGCGGACATGATCGTCGAGAAGGACTACGCCGAGCAGCAGTCGCTGCTGGATGCGACACAACCGAAAGGGCTGCACTACTACTGGCGGTCGGAATTCCTTCCGGGATTGTCCGATGGGCTGCTCGCCGACTTCAGCCGCCAGGCCGCGGCGATCACCTCGCCGATATCGCAGATGATCCTCTTTCATCTCGCGGGTGCGCTCAGCGAGCGGACTGAGGACGACGGCGCCGTCGGCAACCGCGACGCGGGCTTCATGGCCGCCGCCGTGGGCGCGTGGCCTGCCGACGATCGAAACAGCGAGGCGCACCTGGAATGGGCCCGGACCGCCGGCGGCGCGCTGCGCGCCCATTCGACGGGCGGCAACTACGTCAACTTCCAGACCGCCGACGATGGCGACGCGCGCACGCGCGAAGCGTATCGATCGAACTTCGAACGGCTCGCCGCGGTCAAGGCGATCTACGACCCCGGCAATCTCTTCCGGGTCAACCGCAACGTCTCGCCCGCCGCTCCGCCCGCCGGGGCGGACGCGATGGCGTGAGCGGCAGGCCGTCGCGCGCGTAGGCTCCGGCGGGCACCGAGTCCGGAACCGGGGATGAGAAATGCTCAGCATCTCGGCGCTTCGCCGCCTCCGGCTGCGAGCGCAGCGGCTTGACCCTCGCGACGACAGCGGCGATCCAGCGGCGATCGTGCGCGCGGTCGGCGCTATCCAGTCGCAGGACCCGCGCGCTGCGGAGCTCGCGCTCCGGGCGCGCGGCGGCGGCTTCACCGCGGAGGCCGTCGAGAAGGCCAGGGTCGAGGAGCGCTCCATCGTCCGCACCTGGTGCCACCGCGGGACGATGCATCTGCTCGCGGCCGAGGACGTGGACTGGACACTGCGCCTGCTCGGGCCCGCGCTGCTCAAGGCGCGCGAGCGAAGTTTTCGCGATATGGGGCTGGATGAGCCGACCTATGCCGCCGCGCTGCGGGCGCTGCTTGACTCGCTGGCCGACGGACCGCTGACCCGCGCCGAGATCGGACACCGCTGGGAGTCGGCCGGCATCGACGCGTCTGGCTATCGGCTGCCGCACATGATCACGCGCGCTGCGCTGGAGGGGCACATCTGCGACGGACCGGACCGACGGGGCGACCGGACCTGGGTCCGCCTGGGCGACTGGATCGAGGTGGCTCGAGGCCC
Organism: Egibacteraceae bacterium; assembly: GCA_035513815.1. Taxonomy (GTDB): domain Bacteria; phylum Actinomycetota; class Nitriliruptoria; order Euzebyales; family Egibacteraceae; genus DATKBU01. Next base: position 19,583 of record DATKBU010000030.1, on the reverse strand, counting down.
CGAGGGCGACCACGCGCTGACGGAGCTCGCGCGGCGCCATCTTGCCGGCTACGGGCCTTGCGAGCCTCGCGATCTCGCCGCGTGGTCCGGGCTCAAGGTCAGTGACGCGCGCGCCGCCTGGTCGCTGCTGTCTGACGAGATCGACGAGGTCGACACCGCCGCCGGCCGGCTGTGGTCGCTGAAGGGCGCGGTGAAGCCTCCCGGCAAGGCCCGGCCGACCGTGCGCCTGCTGGGCAGCTTCGACACCTATCTGCTCGGCTACCGTGACCGGGAGGTGGCGGTGCCGCTCCCGCACACAAAGAAGGTCAGCGCAGGCGGGCTGCGCGTTCTCCCGGCGGTGACCGTCGACGGCGCGGCCGTGGCGACCTGGCGCCTGCATCGGCGACGCGCCCGACTCACCGTCGAGACTGAGCCGTTCTTCGATTTCGACGTGGCTCTGCTCGCTGACGAGGTCGCCGACGTCGGGCGCTTTCTCGGAGTCCCCGCGAGCCTGGCGTGATCGCGCAGCGCGCCGGCTGAGCGGCGGTGCGCCCCGCTCGGCGGCGCACCGCCTCAGTCGAGGGTCACGCCGAGGGCCGTGCCGATCAGGAACGTCACGAGCGCGGTGCCTCCCCCGATGGCGACCATCCGCAGCGCAGAGATCCACGCCGGGCGGCCCGTGAACCTGGAGATGACGGCACCGACCGTGGCAAGCCCCAGCCCTGCGGCGACCCCCGACCCGATGATCGCGCCCTGCCCGGTAGCAAACAGGAAGGGCACCAGGGGCACGAGCGCGCCAGCGGCGAACGACAGGAACGACGAGATCGCCGCGGCCCAGGGCGAGCCGAGGTCGCTGGGGTTGAGTCCCAGCTCCTCACGCGCCAGCGTGTCCAGCGCTACCTCGGGGTCCGCCATGATCCGCTCGACGAGCGCTCGTGCCTCTGTTTCGTCCAGACCCTTGGCCCGATAGATGAGCTCGAGCTCGTGAGCCTCATCTTCGGGGAAGTGCGCGAGCTCCCACCGCTCGACCGCCAGCTCGCGTTCGTGCAGCTCCCGCTGAGACTGCACGCTGACCCACTCCCCTGCCGCCATCGACCCGGCTCCAGCGACCAGGCCCGCCACGCCGGCGAGCAGGATCACCCCGGGCTCCGACGTCCCGCCGGCGACGCCCATGATCAGGGCGAAATTCGACACGAGCCCGTCGTTGGCGCCGAACACCGTCGCGCGGAGCGCCCCGCCGGCGCCGATGCGGTGGCGCGCGTCCGCCATGACCAGGCCTGCGGCCACACTGCTGTGGAAGGCCGCCGCCAGCGAGCGGCCGTGTGCGCCCTCCTCGTCGGCCATCCCCGGAGCTGCTGCGCTGACGGAGCGATACCGATCGCGATCGCCCGCCTCGGCCCGGATGATTGAAGGAACGACGCGCTCCACACCGAACCGTCGGGCGCGCCAGAGCAGCAGCCGATGCCCCCATGGACTGGCGGCGGCGCTAGGGCGGCGCCCGGCGTCAGCCAGGAGTCCTCGCCAATGCTCCGCGTGGCGCTCCTCGGTCGCCGCGAGCTCCTCGAACAGCTCAGCGCGGTCGTCCCCGACGATCGCGGCAAGCCCTCGATACAGCGCCGCCGCGGCGCGCTCGTCGCGCCAGAACTCCTCGAACTGGTCAAGCTCCTCGGGGCTATAGCCATCGGGAGGCATCTGTGCGTCCCTTCAGTGCCGTGCGGTCCCACCGCGCCGTGCGCGGGACGTGTCCGACCGCGGCGGCGACTGCGCGCTGCGATGGCAGGAGATCGCCGCGCGGTTCAGACGCGGTTCCGGGGGTGATGATCGTGCACGGCCGCGCTCGCAGAGGCCCACGCCGCAGAAAGGAGAGCCACGTGATCGGGTTCATTGTCGCAGGGCTGGTGATCGGGGCGCTCGCGCGCCTCATCAAGCCCGGCCGCCAGGGACTCAGCCTTCTGGCCACACTGCTGATCGGCCTCGCCGGCTCAGTGATCGGAGGCACAGTTGCGAACCTGCTCGGAACCGGGGAGCTGTTCGAGCTCAACGTGCTCGGATTCATCGTGGCGGTCATCTCGGCTGTCGTGCTCCTGGGCATCTTCGAGGGGGCCGCGACTGCAGGCCGCAGTCGTGACCATGCGTGATGCGCCGGTGGTGCTGGCCAGGCTATTGACTCCGACGCTTGGTGCAGAAGGCCGCAGACGGTTCGCCTGAACCGGTCCAGGGAAGGACACGTAGCGTGACGCGCCATCAGGGCGCGACGAGCCTTGGGGGAGATGCATGATCGTTCTCGGCCTGATCCTAGTCCTGGTTGCAGTGCTGCTCGAAGTCCCGCCGATCATCATGACGATTGGGATCATCCTGATTGTCGTGGGCGCCATCCTGGCAGTCCTCGGGGGAATGGATCGCGCAATCGGGCCGCGCCGCCACTACTGGTAGCGACCGCCGATCAGCACGCCGCCGGCCGAGCGAGCAGGCGAAGCTATCGACGCGAGCGGGCGAGCCAATCGCGCCGTTGGGTAGTGTCCGACGAGGCTAGGTTTCACCGTGCGCACTCTGCGCAGAAAGGCCTGCACATGACTCCGGGAAACGAGCCCACGCTCACTGACGACGAGATCGAAGTGACCTGGCGCCGAGATGCCGACGTCAGCGCGTCGACCCCACCACAGGACGCCGATGGGGCCGACGCGGACGGGACCGATGGCGACGCGACCGACGGCACGGACGGCGACTCCGGTGACGCCGACGGGCGCGATGCCGACGGGACAGACAGCGGCGACACGGACGGGCAGGACGCCTGAGAACGGCGGGGCGCAGGCTCGTCAATGCGCGCGGAGGCCGGCCCGGCGCCAATGGGCGACACACGGCCGGACAGCTCCGGCGCGCTCGCGCGCTGCGTCGGCGATACGAGGCGGTTCCTCGATAGCCGATGGGCGCAAGGCGTTCACCTGCACCGAGGGGGACGCGCGGGCGGGCTCCTGGACGTCGACGATGTCGAGCGCATCGTGGAGTCCACTGCGCTGCGCGCCCCCGCGTTCCGTCTCGTCAAGGGCGGCATGACGCTGGATGCCGCCAGCTGCACGCGGCGGGCGCGAATCGGGTCTCGCACCGTCACCGACCTGATCGACGTGGGGCGTGTCTATGACCACCTGGCCACCGGGGCGACGCTGGTGTTACAAGGGCTGCACCGCTACTGGCCGCCGGTCGGTGACCTATGCCGTGACCTCGAGGACACGCTGACGCACCCGGTGCAGGCCAACGCCTATATCACACCGCCCGTGGCGCAAGGGCTCAACGTCCACGCGGACCGCCACGATGTCTTCGCGCTCCAGACCCACGGCAGCAAGCAGTGGGTCGTCTACGAAGGCGATCAGCAGCCGGGCGCTGACGGCTCGTCAGGCGCGCCGACCCTGGACGCGCAGCTGCACCCCGGCGACTGCCTGTACCTGCCAAAGGGCGTGCACCACGCCGCCCGCACTGTTGACAGCTTCAGCATCCACCTGACCCTGGGCGTGCGGGCCGTCACCTGGGCCGACGTCCTCGCCACCGCAGTCGAGCACGCCGCATCGGACCACTCGCTCCAGCAAGCGCTGCCTGCGGGCTTCGCACGCGAGCCGGAAGCGCTCGCGGAGGAAGCCGGGCGTCGCCTCCGCACTCTGGTCGAGCGCCTGACTCCAGTCGATGCCGCCGAGGCTCTCGCGAAAACGGCGCACGGGTTCTGGTCGTCGCGCCCTCCCCCACTTCGCGGCCAGCTTCGCCAGCTCATCGAGCTTGCAGACATCGACGACGCGACACTGGTGCGACCCCGGTCGGGCATCCAGGGCGAGATCACCGAGGACGGCCACACGGTGCAGCTGGCGCTCGCCGACCGAACGCTGCGACTGCCCGCGTCGGCCGAGCCGGCCCTGCGCGCGGCGCTTCGTCCCGGCGGGCTCAAAGTGGCCGACCTGAGCGAACATCTTGATCCGGCGGGCCGCGTCACGCTGGTGCGCTGCCTCGTTCGCGAGGGCGCCCTGATGGTCGTCGATGGCTGAGCGCTTCAGCTGCGCGCTCGCCTCGCACAACGCCGGAGAGCCCTGCTATGCGACGGCATCTCAGGTGCGCCGGTGGCTGCTGGTCGAACAGCCCGGGCCGTGGGGCGCCGACGCGGTGTCCCAGAGCCGACTCGATGCCCAAGTGGGGCGCGAGCTCCGGCAGGCCGCGCGTGCCGTTGGCGCGCGGCTGCTCCTGATCCGCCGCCATGGCCGATCCGAGCAAGCGCGCCGCGTCTGCTATGCCGCAGTCACGACGGCCGGCGTCCGACGCATCGAGCGCTTCGCCGTCGACGATCCCAGCGAGCTGCTCGACATCGACTGGTCGCCGCTGCGCCGACTGGCGCCGGTCGGCGGCGAGGTGATCGACCGCCCCCTCTATCTGGTATGCACGAACGGCAGCCACGACGCCTGCTGCGCCCGTTTCGGGCGCCCCGTGGCGCGTTTGCTGGACGAGGCGCTCGGAGGGCAGGTCTGGGAGGCGTCGCATTTCGGCGGCGATCGCTTCGCGGGCAACGTGGTGTGTCTGCCTGACGGCATCTACTACGGCCGAGTTCTGCCTCAGCACGCGCTCGCTCTCGTCGAGGCCCATCAGGCCGGGCAGATCAGCCTCAGCTCGTATCGCGGCAGGTCTTTTGTGCCCTTCGTCGCCCAGGCCGCAGAGCATTTCGTTCGACAGGCGCGCGGGATCACCGCGGTCGACGGCGTGCTGCCGCAGCAAGCGGCCGAGATCAGCCCCGGCGTGTTCCGCGTGACCGTCGCCGTCCTGCCCGCCGAGAGCGTCACCGCGACCGTCGAGTGCTCCGAAGCAGTCGATCCGATGCGTCTGACGTGCCGCTCGACCGAAGAGGAGCATCCGCCGCGCTACCGCCTGCGCGCCCTCGAATAGTCTTGCTGCGCCCGTCCGCGGGCGATCAGCCGTGGTGCGCGTTCCGCCGCAAGCTCAGCCGCCCTCCCCCTGGAACATCTCGCGGATCTGATCGATGACTCGATCGATGATCGTCTGAGCAGTCTCCTCGTCGATGGGCGCATCATCGCCCGGCGCTGCGGGATCCTCAGGCGTCGCCGGCGTCCCCGTGCGCTCGCGCTCGGCCAACTCGGCCTCTCGCTGTTCCGCCGCGGCCTCCCGCTCATCGAGTGCGCGGGCGCGGTCGTCCAGCGCGGCTGCTCGGTCGTCGAGAGCCTGGCGCTGCGCCTCGATATCTTCAGCGCGTTCGCCCACCGCTGCCTCTGCCTCGGCGACGCGGGTCTCCAGCTCGGCAACCTGCGCGTCACGCTCGGCCAGGGCGGCGTCCAGCGCGGCGATGCGGTCTTGCGCAGCCACCGTCGCGGGGTCATCGGCAGACCCGTCGGCGGTCCCGAGCGCGATGATCACGAACGCCGCCGCGACTCCGATCAGCGCTCCGATTACCGCGAACAGCAGCTCGCGCCCGCGCCGGGGGCGTTCCCGCCGAGGCGCCGGACGGCGCGCGCCGGACCGGTCGTCAACGGCGCGCCAGTCGCCCTCCCCCGCCACGTCGTCCCACTGATCGCGCGGCGGCAGCGGGCGGGTCTGGTCGCCGTAGAGCCGTTGAGTCGGCTGCTGTTCTGGTCGATCGGCTGTGCTCATCACATCGCCTTCCATCCCTTTGGCCGGCGGCCGTGCCGGGCGGCCGCGTGAGCAGTCGCAGCCGGCAGGCCGTTGCCGCAGGATCGTGTTCGCCTCGCACGAGGGGCGTGAACGCTTCGACCGGCCTGTAACGGCCGGCCGAAGCGTTGTCGGCGTGCGTCAGAACCCGCCGTAATAGCTGTCCCATTCATCGCGCCGCGACCGGTCGAAGCCAGTCTCAGAGTCGAACTCCGGCGCTTCCCGGATTTCGTCCTTGGTGCGGGCGACCATCACCCGCTCGTTGTCGAGATCGATCTCCTCGATGACCCCTGCCGGCAGAAGGACCTTGCGACCGAAGATCCACGGGCCCGTGTCGACGACGATGTAACTGGACTCCACGTCATAGGTCGCATCGTCGATCTTGCCGATCTTACCGTCGCGCGCGTCGACGCTGAACCCGACAAGACTGACTTCGCCGGGCGGACTGCGGTATGTCCATAGATCGGACATGCAAATCACCTCCTGGTGACCCCCCCGGTCTACCCGCGGCGAGGGGGACCCACGCCTCCAGACTGCGTCCTCAATAGCCCCAATTCGACCGTAGCGAGGACCTCAGCAGTGGCGCGATGACGCGTCACACGATGGCTGGGGGGCCCTCGATTCCCCCTCGCGGCTGGGGTGATCCGCTGCCCCGATTGGCCTTGGCCCCGTGCAGCTCGGCGGCCAGGCCGAACGCCATCGCGCCCACGATCGCTGCAGCACCGCCGACACGCCCGAGGCTGCCCTGAAGGCGCGGCGCCTCAACTGAGGCGATGCCGAGGCTGATCGACGTCAGCGCGGCGCACCATGTCGGCAGTCGCCAACTCTCCGCGCTCAGCGCCGCGACCGTCGCAACCGCGAGGATCGCCAGCGCCGTCACGGCCATCGCAAGATAGTGGCCGTCCGCGGCATGAGGGTCGGTCGGCGCCACGATCTGCTGGAACCGCCCTTCCCTTACGGCGTATGCCGCCACGAACGGCGCAGCAGCAGCAACGATCACAGCCTGCGGCCAGCGCGGCCGCGCAATCCAGAGCAGCCGCCGATGCGGATGAAGCGCAGCGAGGGCCGCGACGATCACTGCCAACACTGCAGCGAAGCCGTCAACCCGCCCGCTGAGGAAGCCAGCGAGAATCCATGCGGCCGCGACCGCCGCCGTCTGCTGCATCGCCACGATGCTGAGCCGCCGTGAGCCGAGCAGCCCGAACGCTGCAGGCGCCACGAGCAGCGCCAGCGTCAGTGACGGCGCCAGGTCGTGGATGCGATGAACGATCCCCCCCAGCGCCCACATGACCCCGGTCATGCCAATCAGCCCGCTCACCAGCCCAAGCGCGATGGCCAGCACGTTGAAGCCGGCTCTGCGGGCGACCGAGGCGACGCGGGGCGCGCGGCTTCTGCGCCTTGTGCTGCGAGTCACGCCGGAGGCAGTCACCAGACTTCCGGAATGAACGTCTGGCTATCGACGGGCGGGCGCGCGTAGCCGAGGTCGGACTGGCGCGCGGGCAGATCCAGAGCCGGCTCCGGGAGATCCTCGTACGGGATCATGCCGAGCAGGTGCTCGATGACGTTGAGCCGCGCGCGGCGCTTGTCGTCGGAGTCCACGACCCACCACGGCGAGTCCTCGATGTCGGTGTGGGCGAACATCTCATCCTTGGCGCGCGAGTAGTCGACCCATCGCGCGCGCGCCTCGAGGTCCATGGCGCTGAGCTTCCAGCGCTTGCGGGGATCGTCAAGACGCGCGCGAAAGCGCCGCTCCTGCTCCTCGTCGCTGACCGAGAACCAGTACTTGACCAGGGTGATCCCGGAGCGGATGAGCATGCGCTCGAACTCAGGGCAGGAGCGGAGGAAATCTCGCAGCTCCTCGTCGGTGCAGAAGCCCATCACCCGCTCCACGCCGGCGCGGTTGTACCAGCTGCGATCGAACAGAACCATCTCCCCGGCTGCGGGCAGATGCGCCACATAGCGCTGGAAATACCACTGCGTCTTCTCGCGCTCCGTCGGCGCGGGCAGTGCGGCCACTCGCACGCCACGCGGGCTCAGGGTCTCGGTGATCCGCTGGATCGCCCCGCCCTTGCCCGCCGCGTCACGGCCTTCGAAGATCACCACGACCTTCAAGCCGTTCTGCCTGACCCAGTCCTGGAGCTTGATCAACTCCTCCTGAAGGCGGCGCAGCTCCTTCTTGTAGCGCTTCCCCTTGAGTGCAGGCCGATCCTCGTCGTCCCCCGGCCGAGGGTCCTCGCCGGCGCCGTTGGCGCTGCTCGCCACCTGGTTCACCGATGTCACCCCCCACACGAGCGGTCAGCGTCGCAAAGGCCAGCCATCGTTCGATCAGATCCTATGTTCCCTGACAGGATTCGGGGAGGGCGTCACTCTCGGACCGAGCGGCTGCGATGCCTTTCGCGAGGGCGGTGCGACCGTGGTAGACACGAACTGATGGATCGGCTGGATCGGCACGCTGAGCCGTACTTCCGCGCCGACCTGGCGCTGGTCCACCACCTCGGTTTCGGTTTCCACGCGGACGGCTGCGCTCCCCGGATCATCGAGGCGCTGGGCCCCGTTCGGCGGCGCGGAGGGCTGGTGCTCGAGCTCGGCTGCGGTAGCGGCCGCCTGACCCAGCACCTTGTGGCTGCGGGGCATCGGGTGATTGCGACTGATGCGTCGCCGGCGATGCTTGATCTCGCCAGGGAAGCAGCGCCCGGCGCCGAGGAGTTCCGGCGCCTGGTGCTGCCTGATGACGTTCTGCCGCAGGCCGACGCCGTCGTCTCGGTCGGTCATGTGCTGAGCTGCCTGGCGGACGAGACGTCGCTCCAGCGGGCGCTCGCAGCAGCGGCGCAGGCGCTCTCGCCGGGCGGCATCATCGCGCTCGACTTGTGCGACCTGCGTTGGGGCGAAGCCCGCCGAGACGCCGCCGACCAGTGCCGGGTGGAAGACGACTGGACGCTGATCTCGCGCTTCTCGGTCCCTGATCGGACGCGGTTCGTGCGCGAGATGACGACGTTCGTGCGCGTCGGTGAGGACGCGTGGCGACGCGACGACGAACGTCACGACAACGTGCTGGTCGATACGTCGCAGGTGCCGGCACAGCTGGCCCGCCACGGCGTTGCGGCCGTGATCGAGACGACGCTGGGCGACTATGAGCTGCCCGACGGGCTCGTTGCGATCATCGGCACGCGTGCCAACCAGGGCTAGCCGATGAGGGCTTGCTACCCGTTATGCTCTGCGGACGCGAGCGGCGGGAAGGGCAGGCGATGGGGTATCCGCAGCGACTGCTGACCGAGGATGAAGTCGTCGTGCACGACTTCCATCCGCATTGGAAGATGCTCGCCCCGGCTGTCCTCGCCGCGGCGCTGGCCGGCGGCGCCATCTACGGGGTCTGGAACGTGCCGCCAGTCGCACGCTCGGCAGACCAGATCTCCACGCTGGTGATCGCACTGGTCGCCGGCGCCTATGTCGCGTCAGTCGCGCTGCGCTGGTGGTTCACGCAATACGTCCTGACCAGCGAGCGCCTGATCGTCCGGCAAGGCGTGCTCTCGCGCTCCGGGCTGGAGATCCCCCTGGAGCAGATCAACAACGTCAGCTTCTCGCAGACCATCGGCGAGCGCCTCCTGCGATTCGGGGACCTGGTCATCGAGTCCGCCGGATCGACAGGGCAGAGCCAGATCGACAACATCCCGGATCCGCAGGCGTTCCAATCGGAGATCTACCGCACGCGTGATGTCTCCCTGTCCGACCGCTGGGGTGGCGGCACCGCGCTGAGCGTGGTCGAGCACCTCGAGCGACTGGAAGGGCTGCGCGACCGCGGCACGCTGACGCAGGAGGAGTTCGACGCCAAGAAGCGGGAGCTGCTCGACGGCGGTTGAGCGCCGACGGATCCCCTTCGCGCCGACAGGCGCCAGTCCTCCAGGCGGCTCAGCGGTGTGAAGCTCGTGCTTCAGTCCGAATCGGGCGGCGAATCCCAGTCAGTGACGTCGCGCCCCGCCTCTCGGGCCATGATGTCCAGCGCCGCGGTCGCGCCGGCCCCGGCCGAGATGATCGCCTGGCTCCGATTCGGGCGAGCCACTCGCCCGACGGCGTAGACACGGTCGACAGTCGTCCGATATTCGGGATCGATGACCACCTTGCCGCCGCTGCGCTCAGCGCCGACCTCGTCCGCCAGTCGTTGAGCGGGCTTGCCTCCTGCGAGGATGAGATGGTCCGCGCGCTCGACGCCTGCGTCGGCGACCTCCACGACGACGCCGTCGCCCTCGACGCGGGCCGCGGTGACCTCCGCTTCGCGGATCTCGGCGCCGGCATCGGCGACCTGGTCCAGCGCGATCCGCTGGAACGCGGTGCCAGCCATCTCAGGGATTCCGAGGTAGTTGTGCAGCAGCGCATAGTGCAGCGCCGTGGCGTTCTGCGCGAACAGCACCACCTCGTGATCCGCGCGCGCAAGAAACAGCGCCGCCGACAGTCCGGCCGGCCCATCCCCGACAATGATGACTCTGGCCATCCCAGCTCCCGTTCTCCCCCCTTGGCGCATCATCGCAGCAACCGCCTGCGGCGTGCAGACCAGGCGCGAGTGCGTACAGTGGCGAACGGCCATGCGCCTGACCGCGACTCCATCGCGCCAGCTCTGTGATCGCCGGCCACAACGATAGGGAGTCTCGTCATGCGCGTCGCCGCCGCTCGCGGAACTGCAGCGTGAGCGCGCTGACACGCGAGCGACCGGTGGCAAGAAGCCGCGAGCTCACTGCCTTGCTGGCGATGTCGATGGCGCTGTCCGCACTCGGGATCGACCTGATGCTGCCGGGGTTCGGCGCGATCCGCCGAGGGCTCGGGCTGCCTCCGGACTCGACCGCGGTGACAGGGCTGGTGACCTCTTACTTCGTGGGCTTGGCGGCTGGCCAGCTCATCTACGGTCCGCTCGCGGACCGGTTCGGCCGTCGGTCCTCGCTGTATCTCAGCTATGGGATCTACGCGGCCGGCGCGCTCGCCGCGGCGCTGTCGCCGACGCTGGCACTGCTGCTGGTGAGCCGGTTCGTGTGGGGATTGGGCGCTGCGGGCCAGCGCGTCATCACCACCGCTGTCGTCCGCGACCTGTACGAGGGCGAGGCCATGTCGCGCGCGCTCTCCCTGATCCTGGCGGTGTTCCTGCTGGTTCCCGTGCTCGCCCCGACGCTCGGCGCGGGGATCGTGGCGGTCGCATCATGGCGCTGGATGTTCGTGCTGTGCGTCGTCGCCGTCGCCCTGATGGCGCTGTGGGCCGTGCGGCTTCCCGAGACGCTGCGGGATGAGCATCGGCGCCCGCTGCGCTTCCGTCCCGTCACCCAGGCCGCGCGCGTGGTGGTATCACACCGCGGCACGGTGGGGTACACGCTCGCCATCACTGCGCTGTTCGGCGCCCTCGCGGGCTATCTCGGCAGTGCCGAGGCGATCTTCGGCCAGACCTTCAATCGTCCTGGATCCTTTCCGCTGTACTTCGGAGGGCTGGCGGCGATCATGGCCGCGACCATGCTGATCAGCGCGCGGATTGTCGGACGGGTCGGCACCCGCCGGCTCGCGCACACCGTGCTCGCCATCTTCCCCGTCGCAGCTGGCGCGCTGGCGGGCGTGGCGCTCGTCACCGACGGCCGCCCCCCGCTGGCACTGTTCCTCATCGGCATGGCCGTGATGACCGCATGCCACGGGGTCCTGCTGCCGAATCTCAACACGCTGGCGATGGGCCCCATGGCCGAGGTCGCCGGCACAGCCTCCTCGGTCATCGGCGCCGTGCAGCTCGGCGGCGGCGCCCTGGTCGGCGCGCTGCTGGACCGCGCCTTCGACGGCACGGTGCGTCCCATGGCGCTGGGCTACTTCGCGACGGCGGTGCTGGCCCTCGCCTCGGTGGCCTGGGGGCAGCGCGGGCGTCTATCGCGCCAGCCCTCAGCCGTCGTGGCGACCGACGCGATCACATCGTCGGGCGCCTGAGCGCCGCCTCATGAGCGCGTCGCCTCCCATAGCCTTTGGGCGAGCACCCGCAGCATCGCCAGCGCGAACTGGGGCTCGGATTCGACCAGCTGAGTGAAATCCTCGCGCGCCAACGCCAAGAACCGCACCGGCGTGGCTGCGTGCACCCGCAGCGAATGAACAGCGCCGTCGAACAGCAGCGCCAGCTCTCCGAAGAACTCGCCCTCGCCCAGCTCCACGCCGCCTGCCGGACGCTCGACAACGACCCTGCCGGCTTCGATGATGAACAGCCCGGTCCCGGGCTGATCGCGCTGGATGAGCACATGGCCGGCCGGAACCTCGTACTCGCTGGCGACCGCGAGGACCTGGCTGAGACTCGCGTCGCTCAGCCCTGAGAACAGCGGGATCGACCGGAGCCGCTGCGTGCGATCAGACTCTGTGATGTCAGACATGGCGCAGTCATATCACGCCGGGCGCGGAGGAGAAACGCCCGCGGGGGCCCCCGCCCGCGTAGTAAAGCGCTGCGGGCGTGCGTAGCCTTTGGCCTATGGCCGCGACCGAGGACGTGATCGGCACCCTGGCCTCGCTGGCGCTGTTCGCTGATCTGTCCCGCGCCCAGCTCGACTCGGTGGCTCATCGCATGGATGAGGAGTGGTTCGCCGATGGCCAGCGCATCGTCCGCCAGGGCTTCAGCGGGACCGGGTTCTATGTGATCCTCGACGGGGATGCCGTGGTCCGCATCGACGGCCAGGATCGCGCGCGGCTCTCGCGAGGCGACTTCTTCGGCGAGCTCTCGATTCTGCTCGACGAGCCCCCGGTGGGAGATGTCGTCGCGCTGCAGCCGCTGCACTGCCTCGTCCTGCCGCGCGCGGAGCTGAGCGACTGGCTGATGGCCATGCCCAGCGTCGCCTTCCGCATGCTGCAAGCAGAAGCCCGGCGACTGCGCGCCGCGAGCCAGTGGCGCAGTTGACCCAGCCGCCGTTCCCGCCCGGCGAGTACCCGGCCGTCGTCGTCGGAAGCGGCCCGGGCGGGCTGCAGGTGAGCTACTGGCTGACCAGGCTCGGTGTGCGGCATGCGGTGATCTCGGCTGACCGATCCCCGGGCGGCATGTTCCAGCGCTTCCCCGTCTTCCAGCGGCTGATCACCTGGACCAAGCTGCACGCCCCCGCGGAGCCGGACTCACGGGCCTATGAGCGCTTCGACTGGAACAGCCTGCTCGCGCTTGAGACCGAGCATCGCTTCCTCGTCCGCGACGTCATGAACGCCGACTCCTACTTCCCTACGCGCGACGAGATGGAGACAGGGCTGGCCGCCTTTGCGCGCCAAGCCGGCATCGCCGTCCGGTACGGCACGGCCTGGGAGGCGACGCGCCGCAGCGGTGACGGCTTCACGCTGACCACCTCGGATGGCGACTACCGCTGCAAGGTCGCGATTCTCGCCGTGGGGATGGCGCAGCCTTGGAAGCCTCCCATCGACGGGCTGGCCGAGGTTCCGCACTACGTCGAGGTGCGGCCGATCGCCCACTACGCGGACAAGCGAGTGCTCGTGATCGGCAAGCGCAACTCAGGATTCGAGCTGGCGGACGGCCTGCTCACCCAGGCACGCCAGATCATCCTGGTGTCGCCGCGCCCGGCGCAGATCTCGGTTCTGACCCACTCGACCGCCGCGGCGCGCGCCAGATACCTGCAGCCGTACGAGGACTATGTGCTGGGCGGCGGCACAACGGTGCTCGACGCCTCCGTGCAGCGTGTCGAGCGCGTCGAGCGCGGCTATCAGGTGCACCTCAAGGGAACGACCAGGCCGAGCGATCTGCTTCTCGAGGTCGACGAGGTGATCGCGGCCACCGGCTTCGCCGTGCCGCTGGGCGACCTGCGGCAGCTCGGCGTCGCGACCTTCTACCAGAACCGCCTGCCGGCCCAGACCCCGTTCTGGGAGAGCCCCACCGTCGAGGGCATCTACTTCGCGGGCGCGATCACGCAGGGCGCTATCGGGCTGAAGAAGTACGGGATCCCCAGCAACTCCGCCGCCGTGCACGGCTTCCGCTACAACGCCGAGGTGCTCGCCCGCCACATCGCGAGCAAGCATTTCGGGCTGCATACGGCGCCGCGCGTCCTACAAGCTGGGGACGTCGTGGATTACCTGCTCACCGCGGCCACCCAGGCGCCGGATCTGTGGAACCAGCAGTCCTACCTCGCCCGTGTCGTGGAGTTCTCGCCCGGCGAGGGCATCCTCGACCGCGGCGCCCTGCCGCTGGCGCACTTCGCCGACGCCGCCGGACCGGACTCGGCGGCCATCACCATCGAGACTGATGCGGCCGGGGACATTCACCCGGCGCTGTACGTTCGCCGCCGCGGCCAGGTCGCGGAGCATCTGCTGCCGTCGGATCCCCTCCACGACTTCGACACCCAGCAGCACCGGGCGCAGGCGCATGCGGCGCTGTCCGACCTGACCGGCTAGGAGCCTCCGCGATGCCGAGTGACGACGAGCTGCGAGCGATCTACGACGCGACGCGCACGATCGCGGTTGTGGGCGCATCCGCTGACCCCGCCAAGCCGGCGCACAGCATCCCGCGCTACCTGCAGAACCAGGGCTATCGCATCATCCCCGTCAACCCGAACAGCGGCGAGATCCTCGGCGAGCCGGCCTACCGCACGCTCGCGGAGGTGGACGTCGACGTCGACGTCGTGGACGTGTTTCGCCCTCCAGAGGAGGTTCCCGGCATCGCTCGCGAGGCGGCCGCGATCGGCGCCAAGGTCCTGTGGACGCAGACGGGCATCGAATCCGAGGAGGCGGCGGAGATCGCGCGTTCCGCGGGCATGACAGTGGTGATGGGGGTCTGCATGGGCCAGACGCACGCGCGGCTGAGTCTAGGCCCCGGGCCCGACTGAGAGCGGCGAAACCGCAACGGCCACGACCTCGACCGGATCTGACACGCCCTTCAGTGCGACCGTCCTCGGCGCCGACGCGGGAAACCGGCTGGACGCGTGGGCCATGACGTCGCTCGTGGCCAGGATCTCGCCTGCGGCGGCCAGCGCGCTCACGCGCGCCGCGACGTGCACGCCCTTGCCCGCGTAGTCGTGGCCCTTGCGGGTCGCCTCCGCCCGATGCAGCCCGATGCGGACCTGGGGTGCAAATCCGTGGTTCTTGCGATGATCGGCGAGCCGGCGCTGGATCTCGGCGGCGCACTCCAGCGCCTCCGTGGCCTGATCGAATGCCACGAAGAAGCCATCGCCCGCATGCTTGACCTCCTCGCCGCAGTGCTTGGCGAACAGATGGCGAAGCGTCTGATCGTGCCAGTCGAGCACGCCCTCCCACGCCTTGTCGCCGATGGCTTCCAGCAGGCTGGTCGAGCTGACGATGTCGGTGAACATCATCGTCTTGACAACGCGCACCCCCGGCGGTGACGCCTTCGGCTGACCGTCGCCGGCCTGCCCTCCGAGCAGCTCCATCACCGCCTGCAGATCGAGCACGGCGCCGAGGCGCTCGAAGGCCGAGCGAGCCGCTTGGATCTCCATCGTTCCGCCGCCGTCGTCTCCGTCCGCGCGCAGCGCCACCCCGAGCATCATGCGCGTCCTCGCGGCCTCGTACGGGAGGTCAGCCTGCTTCCACAGGCGCCAGGCGCTTTCCAGAGTTCGGACCGCCGCAACGGTGTCGCCCTGCGCCAGCAGAAGCGCTCCGCGAGCGCAGCCGGCTGACGCGAGGAGCGGGACGCTGTCGAAATGCTCGGCGGTCTCCTCGAGTTCGGCGACGGCGCTCCCAGCGCGCTCGAAGTCCTCCAGCGCCAGCGCGACCTCGACCTCGGCGGGCAGCAGGCGGCATCGCCCCAGGCGATCGAAATGGGGATCATCGAGCGCCCTGCGCATCGCCGACGCGGCCGCCTCCGTCTTACCTTGCGCGAGCCACAGCTGCGCAAGCCCGGGATATGGAGGGCGGCCGAGCTCATGGGCCTGGCGGAACGCGTCCTCGGCATCGGCCAGGTCGCCGATGCGCAGCCGGATCTCGCCGAGCTCATAGAAGCCCTCAGCGGCGAACTCGAGGTTGAAGCGCTCCAGCTCGGTCAGCGCCCTCCTCGCCTCCTGCTCCGCCTCTGCCCACGACCCGCGCAGCCGCATGATCTCTGCGCGGTGCACCCGGCACACGCCTGGGAAGCCGCTGATCGCCTGGCGCTCGCACCAGCGCTTGGAGGCGTCGGTCCACTCCCCCGCCCGCGTGTAGTCGGCGAGCGCCGCAGTCGTGCTGATCGCCAGGCAGTAGATGATGCCCGTGGCCAGCGGGCCGATCTCTCCGCTGACTGCCGCCACCGTTGCCTCGTCCAGCAGCGCGAGCCCCTCCTCCACTTGTCCTTTCAGGACGAGGGCGCGACCTCGCAGCAGCAGGCCGTAGCCCTGCAGATCCCGATCCCCGAATCGCGTGCCGAGGTCCAGCGTGCGCTGCCCCAGCGCGAGCGCCGCGTCGAGATCGCCGCTGCGCTCGGCGCCGGCGGCATGCATGAACGCGAGGTAGCCGTGCGCGGCGGACTCCGGCTCGTCCTCCAGCAGGCGCTCGGCGCGGTTGAACCAGCCGGCGCCGATTGAATGGGCCAGCTTGCTGAAGTACAGATCGGCGAGCGAGAGCGCGCACATCGCGGCCTTCTGGCGATCGCCGGCCCCTGAGTAGCCGGCGTATGCGCGCTCCTTGATCGCAATCGACTCATCGAGTCGACCGAGCCACCACGCCGCATCGCCCAGCGTCGTCAGGTCGTTCGGAGCGAGCTGCTCGCTGCGGTCTGATTCGCTGAGCAGATCGAACGCCTCGCGCCAGGCGTGCTTGGCAGCCGCCGCGCGGCCGGCCTGCAGGGGATGATCCTCGACGACCCTGCTCATTTCGGCGCTCCCCCCTCGAAGACTGTGATTGTCCGACTGCGTCACGCCGCGCACAAGCCCGGACCCGTCGCGACTACAGTGCAGGCGGTTGGACGGTCGCGACGGCGACGGGCCACCGAGGAGTGAGAGTGGCGAGAGCGCGCAGGCATCGCGACCACGTCTCCGCCGGCGAGGAGCTCCGCAGCGCCGTGCAGGGGTTCGCTGGCGGCATGCTGTTCGGCGTCCCGCTGCTGTACACCATGGAGATCTGGTGGCTGGGCGACCACACCACGGCGCCGCAGATGCTCGTAGTGCTCATCGTGACCGCAGCGGTGGTCTTCCTGCTCAATCTCACCGGCGGCTTCAAGGGGCGCAAGCACGCCGGCTTGGATAACGTCGCCATGGACAGCATCGAGGCGCTGGGCATCGGTGTGGTGTCCGCGGCCGCGATCCTGGCGCTGCTGCACCGCATCGGCCCCGGCATCCCTGCGCCCGCCAGCCTCGCCAAGATCGTGTACGAGGCGATGCCGTTCGCGATCGGTGTGTCGCTAGCGCGGCAGCTGCTGGCCGGCGACCGGACAGGCGGCGCCGAGCGGCGCCGGCGCCCAAGGCCCCCGCGCTCCGTCGGCGAGGAGACCGCCGCCGATCTCAGCGCCGCGGCAGTCGGCGCGCTGCTGGTTGCATTCAACATCGCCCCCACTGATGAGATCGACATGCTCAGCGCCGCGCTGGGCCCGGCGTCCCTCGCGGCGATCGTGGCCGCGTCGCTGGCGGTGTCCTATGCGATCGTCTTCGCCGCCGAGTTCGCGGATCATGAGCACCGTCACCGTCAGGAAGGTCTCCTGCAGCGGCCGCTCAGCGAGACGCTCGCCTCGTATGCGGTGGCGCTGGGCATGTCCGGGCTGATGCTGTTCATCTTCCAGAACCTCAGCGCCGCCGATCCGTGGGAGAACCACGCCGCCAAGATCATCGTGCTGGGGCTGCCCGCCGCGGTGGGCGGGGCCGCAGGAAGGCTGGCTGTATGAGCGCCAGGCCGCTGCGCGGGTCCATCCTTGTCGAGTGGGCTGCGTTCGGAATCGCAGCGTTGGTCGTCCTCGGCGTCCTGGCCGCCATCGCGTCGATGTGGGGAACGGCGCGGCCGGGCGAGCTGGCGCGCATCGTCGTGGACGTCACCGGCGTGGAACCCGTTGGCGACGCCTACGCCGCTACCGTGAATGTGCGAAACGTGGGAACGGGCACCGCAGCAGCGGTCCAGGTCGTCGCGGAGCTCGAGGTCGATCCGCAGCCGATGGAAGGTGAGCAGGTGATCGATATTCTCCCGGGCGGCGGCGAGCACACGGTCGTGTTCGTTTTCCCCTCGGATCCCCGGCAGGGCCGCCTCGATGTACGGATCGCGTCCTACCAGGACCCCTGACCAAACGCGCCTGCCAGCCGGGCAGCGCTGACGACACGAGCTGTGACCATGGAAGCTGAACAGGCTAGGGCGTTCGTCGCCCGCAACCACCGCGCCGTAATGGCCACGCGCCGGGAGTCGGGCGGCCTGCAGACCTCGCCCGTCACCGTCGGAGTCGACGGCGACGGGATGATCGTCATCAGCAGCCGAGAGACGGCATACAAGGTTCGCAACCTCCAGCGGGACCCCCGCGCCGTTCTGTGCGTCATCAGCGACGGCTTCTTCGGCCCGTGGATTCAGATCGACGGCACAGCCGAGATCATCCATCTGCCCCAAGCGATGGAACCCCTGGTCGACTACTACCGCCGGATCAGCGGCGAGCACCCCGACTGGGACGAGTACCGCCGCGCTATGAATGACCAGCGACGGGTTCTGATCCGCGTCTCGATCGAGCGCGCCGGGCCCGACAACCAGGGCTAGCGAGGAGGGGTTGCGTTGGACGCCAATCAGCTCGTCGACAATAAAGCGCGCGTCGAGGTCTATCGATTCTTCGTGGAGCATGGTCGTCCGCCGGTGCCAGCCGAGCTCGCCGAGGCGCTCGGCGAGCGGCAATCTGCCGTGGAGGACTCACTTCGGCGGCTCGCCGACGCGCATGTGCTCGTGCTCGCTCCTGGCACCTCCTATGTCTGGATGGCCAATCCGCTGTCGGCGGCTCCGACGTCGTTTCCTGTGGAGGCTGGCGGGCGCACCTGGTTCGGCAGCTGCATCTGGGACGCGCTGGGCGTGATCGCCATGCTCGGCGGCGACGGCAACGTTCGGTCGTGGTGTCCCGACTGCGGCGAGCCGCTGGCGGTCGCGGTCGAACACGAGCGCTTGGCCTCGGGCGAGGGCGTCGCGCATTACGCGCTGCCGGCAGCTCAGTGGTGGGACGACATCGGCTTCACCTGAGCGAACATCCTTCTCTTCCGGTCGGAAGAGCATGCGGCGGCCTGGTGCCGTCAACGAGGTCTGGAGACCGGCGCCTTCGTCACGCTCGATCAGCAGTGGGAATTGGCGCGGCGGTGGTACTCGGACCGGATGTCCCCGGAATGGCGCCGGCGCTCGCCGGAGGAAGCAGAATCGCTGTTCGCGAGCATCGGATTGCGCGGAGAATTCTGGCGGTTGACGAAGCGGTCAGGCGAATAGCAGGCGCCATGAAACCCGAAGTGACCGGCCGCCGTGCCCGGACCGGCAGCGAGCGCAAGCTCGCCCGTTAGGGTGTATGCGTGGACGATCAGGAGGCGCGCCGGCGGTTTGCCGCCAGTCCGGTGGCCAGGCTCGCGACGGCGCGTCCCGACGGGGCGCCGCACATCGTCCCGGTGACCTTCGCGCTCGATGGCGACCTGGTGTACACGGCGGTCGATCACAAGCCGAAGCGCCACGATCGCCTGCAGCGGCTCGCCAACCTGCGCCAGCAGCCCCGCTGCGCGCTGCTCGTGGACCACTACGAGTCTGACTGGCGACAGCTGTGGTGGGTTCGCGCCGACGGCCAAGCGGACATCGTGGACGAGCCCGATCCGACGCATCCGGGATTGGTCGCCCTCGCCCGTCGATATGCCCCCTACCGGAATACTGCGCCGCGAGGGCCGTTGATCATCATCACGGTGGGCAGCTGGGTCAGCTGGGCCGCCTGACCCCTTCGGACCAGCACCCAGGAGAAACGAGTGGACGTCGGCATCGGAATACCGAACACCGTGCCAGGAGCAACGGGCGCCCAGCTGCTCGAATGGGCCAGACGCGCAGACGCGGCCGGGTTC
>DATKBU010000029.1:0-8534 GCA_035513815.1 Egibacteraceae bacterium | reverse complement strand
CGGCCATCTGCTCGAAGCGCTCGTCCTCCGGCCGAAGCTGTGAGAGCACCGCCAGCACGGCCTTCGCCTCGGCGTGCTCGTGCTCCGCCTCCTCCACGAGATCCTCCTCGTCGAAGACTCGGCGCATCACGGGGTAGAGCTCCTGCTCTTCGATGGCGGCGTGAATCGACAGCTCCTCGATCATCTTGTCGACGAGCTGGCGGCGCTGCGCCGGATCGCTCGTCTGCTCGAAACGGCCGAACATCTCATCGACCGTGCGATGGTCCTGAATCAGCAGGCTGATGGCATCCATCTGGCTCCCCCTGGCGACGACGACGCGAATGGCGCCGCGCCATGTACCCGACGCCTGGCACCGGGAAACGACGCGGACCCAAGCGCGGACGCCTCCAGATGGACCCGCCTCAGCTCGGCGCTGTCATCGCCATTCCGGGCCTGCTGCGGATCCTGGTTCGAATGCGTCGAGCACCTCGCGGTGGGTCCCCCAGGTCAGGCGCGGACCTGGGACGCCGGCGTTGGTCGGGGTGTCATAGACCACGTGCGTCCACACCGGGTTCAGCGCCCCGGTGACCTCGGGGTTGTCATCGATGAGCACATCGCCCCGAACCCATGTCTTGTCCCGGGCGAGGATGATCCGCGGCACCCAGCGCTCGCCGAAGTGCTGCTCGACCCAGTGGAACTTCTCGGCCACGCAGTTGGCGAAGCGGGCGGCGGGAGCCGAGCAGATGCGCACGTCATGCCCGTCGGCGACCAGGCCCTCCAAAGCCTCGACCGCGCCATCCACCACGGGCAGGCCGCGGTAGAAGCCCGGGGCGGACTGGATTTCGGAGATCAGCGGCGCGACCTCAGCCGGATATTCCGACTCGATGTTCCACTCGCGGCGGTCTTCGACCGCGACGTGCGGAAGATCAGGGAAGCTGGTGCGCCACGCAGCTGCGAAGCCGGCTTCCCAGTTCGCCAGCGGGCCGTCCTGATCGACCAGGATCAGCATCGTCGACCCGCGCGAGCCGTCATCGCGTGCGGCGCTTCGCTCAGCCGCGAAGGGTCGTGCCGGCCGAGCGCAGGGCCTCGCAGGCCTCGACCACGCGGGCAGCCATCCCGGCCTCGGCGGCCTTGCCCCAGGTGCGCGGGTCGTAGGCCTTCTTGTTGCCGACCTCGCCGTCGACCTTGAGCACGCCGTCGTAGCTTCGGAACATATGATCGGCCACCGGGCGAGTGAATGCGTACTGCGTGTCGGTATCGACGTTCATCTTGACCACGCCGTAGTCCAGCGCCTCGCGGATCTCCTCCAGCGTCGAGCCTGAGCCGCCGTGAAAGACCAGGTCGAACGGCTTCGAGCCGTCCGGCAGCCCGAGGCGCTCGCTGACCACATCCTGGCCGTCCTTGAGGATCGACGGCCGCAGCTTGACGTTGCCGGGCTTGTACACGCCGTGGACGTTGCCGAACGTCGCGGCCAGCAGGTAGCGGCCGTTCTCCCCGGCCCCCAGCGCCTCCACCGTCTTCAGGTAGTCCTCCGGGGTCGTGTACAGCTTCTCGTTGATCTCGTTGGCGACGCCGTCTTCCTCGCCGCCGACCACGCCAACCTCCAGCTCCATCACGATGTTGGCTTTGGCGCAGCCGTCGAGCAGCTCCCGGGCGATCGCCAGGTTCTCATCAAGCGGCACCGCCGAGCCGTCCCACATGTGCGATTGGAACAGCGGAAGCTCTCCCTCGGCGACCCGCTCGGCGGAGATGGCAAGCAGGGGGCGCATGAACCCGTCGAGCTTGTCGGCGGGGCAGTGGTCGGTGTGCAGGGCGATGTTGACCGAGTACTGCTTGGCGACCTCGCGCGCGAACAGCGCCATGGCCACGCCGCCGACGACCATGTCCGTCTTGTTCGCGCCAGCCCAGTACGCCGCCCCGCCCGTGGAGACCTGCAGGATCCCGTCGCTTTCCGCCTCGGCGAAGCCGCGGATGGCCGCGTTGAGGGTCTGCGATGACGTCACATTGATCGCCGGATAGGCGAAGGCGCCCGCCTTGGCGCGATCGAGCATCTCAGCGTAGGTCTCAGGGGTTGCGATGGGCATGGCTCAGGGCTCCTGTGGTCCAAGCGGGGGGGACGGCGAGCATGTCCCGCCAGCGGGATCGCCGACCAGCGATTGCCGCAGACTGCTCACGGCACTGTACCGGCTCGGACCGGCTCTCCACCAAGTGAGTCGGCCTCTGCAAAGAAATCAACACGCGCCGGCGAAACCGGGTACCGTGGTTGTGCGCCCGTTCGAGGTGTCAAGTCTCGTTCTGTATGAGCTACTCGGGCATGCGCGTAGACCGTAAGGAAAGTGCAATGCCAGAAGGTACTGTCAAGTGGTTCAACGGAGACAAGGGCTACGGCTTCATCACGCCGGAGTCCGGTGGCGAAGATTTGTTCGTCCACTTCTCCGCCATCCAGACCCAGGGCTACAAGTCTCTCGATGAGGGCCAGCGGGTCAGCTTCGAGGTCGGCCAGGGCCAGAAGGGCCCGCAGGCGACTGACGTTCGCCCGCTCTAGATAGTCGGTTCTCAAAGAGAGCCCCGCCTGCGGCGGGGCTTTCTTCTGTCCGGGGCCGCACGCCGCCGCCCGCTCGCCCGAGGTGCTCCAGGCTTTCCATGCCGTGGTCGAACCGGCAGGCTGATGTGATGGCGGACGTCGATAGAGCCCATCATCACGCGCGGGTCGCGCTCGTCACCGGCGCGAACCACGGCATCGGGGCGGCCACCGCGACGGCCCTGGCTGCCGCCGGGGCTCGTGTCGTGGCAGCGCACTGGCCGATTCGCGTGCCCGATGGCCGCGGCCTTCCCGACGAGTACGCCCGCGCGCGCAGCGGCGGAGCGGAAGCGGTCGTCGAGGCCATCCGCCGTGCGGGCGGGCAGGCGCATCCCGTCACGGCCGATCTGGCCGATCCGGACAGCGCCTCGCTGCTGTTCGACGAGGCGGAGCGCATCTTCGGCCCGGTCCAGATCCTGATCAACAATGCCTCGAGCTGGCTCGCCGACACGTTCACGCCAGCCGCGGCAGACGGCCTGGGCCGCGCGCTGGAGCCGGTGTCGGCCGACACGTTCGATCGGCAGTTCGCCGTGGACGCGAAGGCGTCAGCGCTGCTGATCGCTGAGTTCTCCCGCCGTCACGGTGCCCGACGGGCCGACTGGGGCCGGATTATCGGTCTGACATCGGGCGGGGCGCTGGGCTTTCCCGACGAGGTGTCCTATGGCGCGGCCAAGGCCGCGATGGAGAGCTACACGATGTCGGCCGCCGCCGAGCTCGCGGGCTTCGGCGTCACCGCCAACGTCGTTCATCCGCCTGTGACGGATACCGGCTGGGTCACCGATGACGTCCGCGCCTGGGTCGAGGCGGACCGCGGGCACTTCAGCGTCGCGCAGCCCGCCGATGTCGCCGACGTCATTGCGTTCCTGGCCTCGGACCGGGCGCGGCTGATCACTGGCAACGTGATCCGGATGCGCTGAGCGTCCCAAGGCTGGCGCCGGCAGCCCCGCGGGTCTGCGTGCGGACTGGTCTAGACCGTCTGGCGACCCGAGTGCTTAGCGGGGCGGAGAAGTGGGGAGACAGGCTGCCGAAATTGGCGCATCGACCCAAGGAGGGACCATGTACATCGGCCTGGGGACCCTGATCCTCGTCATCATCCTCATCCTGCTGCTGACCTAGCGCTGGACTGGAGAGACTGACATGTCCGGGATCACCGAAGACACCCGCCGGGTGCGCGAAGAGTTCGACGGCCTGAGCAAGCCGACTCAGATCTTCGTCGCCGTGCTCGTCGCACTCGGCATCATCGTCGGTCTGCTGCTCGGCGCCGCGATCGGTTACGGGGTCGCAGTCGAGGAGGTAGAGGGGCGCCAGTGCATCGAGTACGAGGACACCCTGTACTGCGCCGATTAGCTGACGCACGCTGAGGTATCGACCACGCTGCAAACCGCGCCGGCCCGTTCCATTGGGCCGGCGCGGTCATGCCTCGGCGCTCTGGTGTGTGCCGCGGTACGAGCCGGTCGCTGAGGCGCCCGCGAGCCGCGTGGCCTGCAGTGCCTCCGCAGGATGGCGAGCTCTCTCTGCTATGCCTATCTGCGCGCGCGGCTTCTTTGGGGTTCGTGCACAGCGGGTAGACATCCTGTTGCGGAAAGTAGGAAGGCGAGGCCTGTGGCAGATCGCGGCGGATCGGGGAGGCCGCTGACGCCGGATCTGGACGAGGGAGCAGTCGGCCAGATCCTGCGGATCGCGCGCGATCGTCTGGGCATGGACGTGATGTTCATCGCCGAGCCCGGGCCGGGGTCACGCGATGAGATCTGGCTCGGCGCGGGGGCGCCGCAGTCCGATCATTCACCGCCGCTGGAGGACCAGATCGAGGAGCCGCAGCTATTCGTTCTGGCTGGGACAGAACCGGCCACTTCGGGGCCCGCGATCACCGTCCCGGTCCTGCTGTCAGATGGCCGGCGCTGCGGCCGCTTGCGATCGGCGCGACAGGCGGATGCAGCGGCGGCGGAGCGTGATGCGCACCTGCTCAGTCTGCTCGCCGGGCTGGTCGCCGACGGGCTCCAGGCCGAGCGCAGCGAGCGGGAACAGGCCGAGCTGCAGCTCGACCGGGTTGGGGCGCTCCTTCAGACCGCCGTGCCGATGGTGTTTCAGCCGATCGTCGATCTCGCGACCGGCCAGGCGCTGGGCTTCGAGGCGCTGGCCCGGTTTCCGTCTGAGCCGACGCGGCCCCCGCAGTCATGGTTCGCCGAAGCTGGCGAGCTCGGTCTCGGAGTCGACTTGGAGATCAAGGCGCTCTGCTCGGCGCTCGCGATGGTGGGCGACATGCCCCGGCATTGCTTTGTATCGCTGAACGTCAGCGCTCCGACGCTGTGCTCGCCTGACCTGGTCCCGGCGCTGCGAGGGGTCGATCCCGCCCGGGTTCAGCTGGAGCTCACCGAGCACGAGCTGGTCGAGGACTATGAGCACGTGAACGCGGCGGTCACGGCGTTGCGGGCCAAGGGGTTCCGTCTGGCGATCGACGATGCCGGGGCGGGCTACTCCGGGCTCACGCACATCCTCAGCCTCGCTCCGGACGTCATCAAGCTGGATCAGGCGATCATTCGCTCCATCGATGCCGACCAGGCTCGGCAGGCACTCGCGTCGTCCCTGGTGGCGTACAGTGAGCGCGTCGGCGCGGACATCGTCGCCGAAGGCATCGAGACCAGGGCTGAAGTCGACGCCCTGGTTGCGATCGGTGTCGGTATCGGCCAGGGCTACCACCTAGCTCGCCCGTCCACGCAACCTTGGCGGGCACTGGTCGCGCCATGAGTCGCACGGAAAGCCTCCGCCGAACAGAGCTCCCCCCGCAGCCTGTCAGCGCGCGCAAGGCCCGCCGCTTCGTGTCCGAGTGCCTGGCGAGGTGGGGGCTCGGGCATCTCGATGCGGACGCGGCGCTGCTGGTCAGCGAGGTCGTGACCAACGGGCTGCGGCATGCCGGCACGCGGATGGCGCTCGAGGTCCTGCGGACGGGGGATGGCGTGCGCGTCGAGGTCCGCGATGGCAGCCGCTCACCGTGCGTGCGACGCCGCGCTCATCCCGATTCGGTCGACGGCCGCGGCCTGGAGCTGGTCGCCGCCGTGGCGGACGACTGGGGGCAGCGCCGACGAGGCGAGGGCAAGGTTGTGTGGTTCGAGCTGGCCCGTCGGTGATCAGAGCGCTTCGTCCCTGACGACCCCCGCTCCTGCAGCCGTGAACAGCGATGCGACCGACCACGGCAGGACGCACGGGACGCGAGCAGGCGCAGGGAATCGACGCGGGTCATCCACCTGAAGACCGTTCACCCGGGCCCGATGAGCTGCTGGTCGCGGGCAAGATCGAGTTGTACGAGAACCTGTCCGTCAGCCAAGCCGCCGAAATGATCAGCGCTGCAGAGGACGCGCTGAGAGCGGGCGGTCCCATCTGCTCGCGTCCTCTACCTCGAGCCGGACGTGTACCGTGAGCAGCGAGGCGGAACCTCGTAGCAGGTCTCGCGCGTCTGACCTGCCGAACAGGGGCGCGCTGTGGACATCAGGGACCCGGGGCAGGAAAGCTCCCGACGGGAGGGCTGGCGGCAGCTGCTGCCGGTCGGGCTGATCCTGGCGGGGGTGGCGGTGTCCGGTGCCCTGCTATCTCCCGGTGCCTCCTCGGACTCGGCCGCGATCCTGGACATCGAAACAGGCGTGTCGCCGTCTGCTGATGAGGCGCCGACAGCCGAGCCGTCGGAAGCCCTGTCTGACCCGTCGCAGCCACCCGCGACGCCGCCGCATCGCGACCCGCTCGAGGTTCCCGACGGGACATCTTCCGCCACTGACCCCTCGGCGGCCGTCGCGCTGGCGCCCGGCGAGTGGTCGGTGCTGGCGTCCCCGCCCGTCCCTGCGCCCTTGGAAGGGGTGACGGTTTGGACAGGATCGGAAGTGATCACGTGGGGAGGAGTCGGCGTAGGGACGGACTCGCCACGGCAGGTGCTTCGCGCTGACGGCGCGGCGTACAGCCCTGCGGAGGATGCATGGCGGCTCATCGCGGCGTCGTCGCTGACGCCGCGCCGCGGTATGGCCGGCGCCTGGACGGGCGCTGAGCTGCTGGTCTGGGGCGGCGCCGACGAGTCGTCTCACCTCGCCGACGGCGCCGCCTATGATCCTCGGCTCGATCAGTGGAGACCGTTGGCCGCGTCGCCGCTGTCTGCGCGCTCCGATTCGGCTGCTGTCTGGACCGGAGACGAGTTGCTCGTGATCGGTGGTCACGACAACGGGGGGCCGCTGAACGACGCTGCGGCGTATGACCCGCGTCGTGACGAGTGGCGTGTGCTCAGCCCCGGCCCAGCGGCGCTCGCAAGGGTCTGGCAGCTCAGCGGTGTGTGGGCAGGCGACTCGGCGGTGCTGTGGCCCCGCGATGGCGCCGCAGAGCCCGGAGCGCGCTACGCGGTCGATTCGGACACGTGGGTGTCGTTCCCGCCCGTCGGCGCAGGCGCCGACGTCATCCGCCAGGTGCTTTGGACCGGTGAGGAGATGCTCGGCGTCATGGCCGGCCGCAACAGCGGCCACATGAACGTGGTCTGGATGGGGCGCGGCGAACAGTGGGAGGAGGCTGACCTCCCGCCAGGGCTGAACGCATGGGGATCCACGGCGCTTTGGACCGACTTCGGCCTCGTGATCCTGACTCCGGGGCCCCAAGGCTGGCTCTACGAGCCTGGCTCGCAAGTCTGGTCGCAGCTGCCTGCGGGACCGCAGCTGGAGCTTCAGGATCGCAGCGCCATTTCGACCGGCTCGGAGCTGGTGCTCTGGGAAGCTTCGCCAGACGGCGGCGCGCAGGCGAGCGGCGCGGTCTTCCGATTCCCTTCGGCCGCCGCCGGCTCGGGATGATCCGGCGACAATGGCGCTATGAGTAGGGCCGATTGGGAGGCGCCGGCCGCCCCGCGCCGCGGCTGGCGGTTGTGGTTCGCAGTCGCGGCGAGTGTCGCCTTGATCGCCGCG
The DNA here is from genome assembly GCA_035513815.1 of Egibacteraceae bacterium. GTDB lineage: Bacteria > Actinomycetota > Nitriliruptoria > Euzebyales > Egibacteraceae > DATKBU01. Next base: position 1,049 of record DATKBU010000029.1, on the reverse strand, counting down.
GCGTCCTCCATGCTGTCCTCCGAGCCGGCCGCCTCGCCCCCGACGGCGCTCGATGTGCAGGTCGACGTGCCGGCGGCTGACTCCGTCGGCGCGCCGTCGGGCTGGCCGCCCGAGATCGACGTTGAGGTGCTGCGATCGCGCGGGCCCCTGCGCCCGGCGGGTGCCCCGGAATGGGCCGTGCGGACCGACCAAGCACCTGCCTCCACGCTCGCGGGCGCATGGGCGCCGCTGCCCGAAGCGCCGATCGAGCCCCGACTGGGATCGACTGCGGTCTGGGCGGGTCCAGAGCTTCTCACCTGGGGCGGCACAAGCTGGGCGGCGTACTCAGATCGGCGCGAATTCTTCGCCGATGGGGCCGCGTACGATCCTGCTGCGGAAGCGTGGCGGCGCATGGCGGACGCGCCCCTTTCGCCGCGGCGCGGGGCGAGCGCGGTCTGGACCGGCGAGGTCATGATCATCTGGGGCGGCGTCGGCGCTGATTCGTTTCATGCCGACGGTGCGGCCTATGACCCGGTCGTTGACCAATGGCGGCCGCTCGCCCCCGCGCCGCTTGCGCCGCGAGCTGGCAGCGCCGCCGCGTGGACCGGAGAGGAGATGATCGTCCTGGGCGGGCACGACAACGCGGGACCGCTTTCGGACGGAGCGTCGTACGACCCGGCCAGCGACTCATGGACCGTGATCGCTCCCGGCCCGCTGGGGATCGGGCGCAGCTGGTCTCCTGGAGCCGTGCGAGCCGGCGAGTCGGTAGCGGTGTGGGCGGACAGCTGGGGGCCCGGGGGGATGTCGGGCGCCTTGTACGACCCTCGCACCGACTCGTGGCGATTGCTGCCTGAGGACGGGCTAGGCGATGAGTTCGTCCAGCAGATCCTGTGGGACGGCGCCCAATTGCTCGCGCTGACCGCAGAGGGGGCGCCGGGCAATCTGCGCGTCCGGTCGCTCGCGCCTGATGCAGCGGCATGGACGCCGCTCCCGGACATCCCGTCAGCTCAGAGCTCGGAGCCTCTTGCCCTGACCGCCGGGCGCGCGCTGCTCGTGCTGGCCGGACCCGG
>DATKBU010000028.1:0-4756 GCA_035513815.1 Egibacteraceae bacterium | reverse complement strand
CCGCACAGGACCGGGACGCCCTCCTCATAGGAGAACCACACGTCCTCGAAGCTGACCCGACCCTGCACCGGACCCGCCAGCACCACCGGATCCCCCCGCTCCGCGATCACCTCGCCGCTGTCGAACACCTCAAGCAGGCGGTCGATATTGCTCTCGGTCTCCTTCAGCGTCCTGTGCGTGCCGAGCAGCGCGGCGATGCCGGTGCGCAGGTGCGTTGTGTAGACAACGAAGACGAGAAGCGTGCCGAGCGTCAGCGACCCGCCGATGACTCGCCATGCCCCGATCACGACCACCGCCACAGTGGCGCAGACGTTGACCACGGTCGGAACCGCCTCGGCCAGACTCCGGGCGCGGGCAGTGCGCTCAGCAGCGGCGATCGTCGAGTTGGAATGCGCCTGGTACTCGACCTGCACCTGAGCCTCGGCCGAGAACGCGCGGACCAGCGGCCTGGCGGTCACCATACGGTGCACCACGCCGGCGAAGGCGCCGTCGGCTGCACGGCTGACGTCGGTGCGGCGCTTGATCCGTTGACCCAGCCCGCTCGCCAGGACGGCGACGAACGGCGTCGCCAGCAGCATCACGACCGTGAGCGCCGCATCGAGTCGGAGCGCCGCAAGCAGGATGAACGCGATCGTGAAGAGCTGGGTGACCGGCGTGACCAGCAGGGCCGTCATGACCGTGTAGCCGACCCACCCGTCAGTCACGATCCGGTCGACTGAGTCGCCGATGGGACGCCTCGAGTGGAACGCCAGCGACCTCCGTTGCAGCGTGTCGAAGGTGTCGATCATGAGGTCCTGCGTCGTCCGAGTGCCGGCGACGGCCCACAGCCAGGTCAGCACTGCCCCGAGTGCTGCCGATGTCAGCGTGATCACGAACAGCGCGATGCCGCCCCACACGATAAGGGCCCGGGTGCCGCTCGGGGTGATCGCCTGCATGAAGCCCGATAGCTCTTGCCCGCCCAGGGCGTTGTCGACCAACACCTTCAGCGGGATCGGCTCGACCGCCACGAGCACGGAGCTGCAGACTGTCAGGCCGATGATCAGCGCCAGGATCGCTCGCCGACGGAAGGCGTAGCGTGCCACCCACGCCAGTCTCGACCGTCGGCGGCGCGCCCGCGGGCTCATGGAACGGCGCTCCTCAGGACCGCTTCCCGACTCCACGTGGCTGGGATGCTGATCTCTGCGAGACGGCGGTTCCTCAGTCCTCGGCCTGGACACACAGGGTCCTCCCAGACGCCCCGTCAGTGGATCGACTCAGCGCCTGCGTCACGGCCATCCGAAGGCGGACCCAGTCGACGCAGAGCCAGGCCCCGATGATCCCGGACGCGTGCCATCCGATGCGCACAGGCAGCGCGAGCAGGCTCGCGTTCAAGCCGATCGCAACCATGAGGGCCGCGCGCGGCAGGTAGCGCAGGCGCCAACGAGGCTGCCAGGACCAGGCGACCGCTGTGGTGAGACGGACTTTCGCCAGCCCCCCCGCCCAGGCTTCAAGATCCCAAGGGTCCTCAGCCAGGCCTGTCCGCACGGCGAGCCCGCGCCCTTGGAGTTCGCGCGCCAGGCCGCTGAGCCATTGGACTCGATCCCCCGACCAGGGCGGCGGCTGCGGCGACGGCGCGGGGAGGGGCCTGGCGGTCAGCCGGCCCCATGCGCGGGCGATCGACTGGAGCACATGGAGCCCGCCGACCACTAGCCGCAGCTTCACGGGGCTAGGCTCAGAAGGCGGCAGCGACAGTGCCAGGGCGATCGCGGCGGCATACGCGCCCGCCGCGAGGACGGCAGCGAGAGTGAGCAGCAGCCAGACGGGGGACAGCGCGGCGAGCGGCAGCCCGGCCAGGGCTATCGGCACCGTCAGCGGCAGCAGCGCAGCGGCCCACTGGGCGACTGCTTCGGACCGCCGCTTGAGGATCGGCTGGAACGGCGCCATGCCCATCACGCCGGAGTACACGACCGGCTTGAGCAGCGCCGGTAGGACTCGCGACCCGCCGTACATCGCGCCGGACCAACGCGCCTGCCGCAGCCGGTTGAACCGATGCCGATGCGGACCCGACAGCATCCGCTCAGCCCGGCCGTACGCCTGCTGCTGGCGCAGGAAGCCCGCCACGGTCGATCGTCGGTGATGCAGCACCTGGGCTGCCGGCGAGAAGCTGATCCGGTGTCCGGCGTCGGCCAGCTTCCAGCAGACGTCGACATCATCCCCGGCGGTCGCATAGGCGGGATCGAACCCGCCAATGCCGCGCAGGGCGTCAGCCCGGAACGCCATGTTGCAGCCGGGCACGTGCTCGGCCTGATCTGATGCGATGAGCACCTCCCTGGGCCCGCCTGGCGACCGGGCGACCGCCCGCTCGATGAACCCTGCGTCGGCGTAGGGCAGGTTCGGCCCCCCAGTGGCGGCGACCTGAGGATCCTCCAGCGACAGGGCGAGATGGAACGGCCAGTGCGGGTGGCATGAGGCGTCCGCGTCGAGATACGCGACCTGCTCGCCTCGGGCAGCTGCCAGCCCGGCGTTGCGAGCGCGGCTCAAGCCGCCGTGCTCAAGCGCGAGGACCCGGAAGGGCCATCGGCGGGCGAGCTCCAGCGTCCGATCGGTCGAGCCGTCGTCGCAGACGATGACCTCCAGATCGGGGTAGGGCGAGCGCGCCAGGGATTCGAGGCACTCGTCGATCGTCCGCTCCTCGTTGTACGCGCAGACGATCGCTGAGATCAGGGGCCAGGAAGGGCGAAGGTACTGGGGCGCGTCCGCCATCGCCCAGTCCGCAACGACAGCCGCAGCCGGTTTCGGCTCGCGCTGCGAGTCGGTGATCCCGAAGCCCCAGCCGTCGACCGGCGTCCCGTCGACCGCCCACTCGTCGGTCCACGCGAAGACCGTGGCGCCCGCTGCCCCGGCTTCGTCGACGGCCTTGAGCTGTGCGCGCAGGGACTGCGCCTGGGCGGGCTCCCCGTGCAGTCCGGCCGCGAGGCCCAACTCAGTCAGGATCAGCGGGCGGTCGGCTGCCACCACCTGGAGGTGGCCCAGGTAGCGTCGCAGCGCCGGCTCCTGTTCGAGGAAGACGTTGAAGCACGAGACGTCCTGTCCGTCGACCTCAAGGAACTCGGTGGTGGGGTAGCTGACGTAGGTCGCAGGCATCAGGGGATCTGCGATGTGGACGCGCTCGATCAGGCGCGACAGCGTTTCGGCGACCGACGAGGCGCCGTGAAGGCGGACAAGATCTCCGGGGACCTCGTTGCCCACGGCGACGGCCAGCACCGTCGGCCGACCGGCGAGCCGCTCCATTGCCAGGTCGATCGCGCGAATGCCTGCATCCGCGATGCGGCGCGCGCTTCGGCGTCCGGCGTGGGGCTCCATGGTCCAGTCGCGGTAGTGCAGACCCACGATGAGGCGCAGCCCGAACTCGTCGGCGATGTCCAGCATCTCGGCCGGGGGCAGGTCGTACACCCTGACCGTGTTCAGACCGAGGTCAGCCATGGCCGCGAAGTCGTGCTTCATCGTGGCGCGCTCTGGAAACGGGGCCCCGTCGAATCGTCTGGCGAAGCTGCCATACGTCACACCTGCCACCCGATGCGGTTGCGCCCCGGCGGACAGGTGCTTGCCATTGACCTGAACGCGCTCGCTCATCGTGGGGGCGCGTCCTGCGGCCGACTTCATGGTGACAGGACCATGGCTGCTCGCTCCCCCCGATCGCGCATGCCGAACTCATCCTGCCGGCGGACGTCGACTGCCCGCCCTATACCGAACCGATTCCGGCGCCTGTTCCCCAGATTGCGCGCCTCGCCCCGGCGCGGTTCGCCCTTGCGGGGCCGTTGTATTCCCCGACGCGTGGTGGATCAGACATCCCTCGGTCGGGGGTCTCGCGTCGTCCGCGCGGGCGGCATGGCGTGCAAGGGGATGTTGCGGCCCGGGGCCTCGCGATCCTTCTATCAGCCAGCGCCCGGGCCGTCGTGGCCGCTGCGAGTCCGGCCACGCTCCTCCCGGGGCGCGCGGCTTCGCGCTGGCAGGCGATGGCCCCGCTCGCTCGCCGCCGCGTCTGCCGCGCCGCCGCGCGCCGGCTGTGCCCCCGCGTCAGATAGCTTGTGCCAAGCGGCGCTGCCAGCCGCCCTGGCACGAGGAGCACTGCCATGATCCCCCGCTACACGCTGCCGGAGATGGGCCGGCTGTGGACTGACGAGGCGAAGCTCGCGACTTGGGTCGAGGTCGAGGTGCTGGCCTGCGAGGCCCACGCCGAGCTCGGCGTGGTGCCGGCCGACGATCTGGAGGCCATCCGGCAGGGCCGGGCGCCGACGGCTGAGCGCGTCGCCGAGATAGAGCAGACCACCGACCATGACGTCATCGCGTTCCTGACCGCGTTCGCCGAGACGATCCCGGGTGACGCGAGCCGCTGGGTGCATTACGGGATGACCTCCTCGGACCTGCTCGACACCGCGCAGGCGGTAACGCTGACCAGGGCGGCCGATCTGGTGCTGGCCAAGGCCGAGTCGCTCGTCGCGGCGCTGAAGGCGCGGGCGCTGGAGCACTGGGACACCGTCTGCGTCGGGCGCACGCACGGGGTGCAGGCCGAGCCGACGACGTTCGGGCACAAGCTGGCGCAGTTCGCCTTTGCGGTGGACCGTGGCCGAGGGCGGCTCGCGGCGGCGCGCGAGGCGGTCGCCGTCGGCTCGATCTCTGGCGCGGTGGGGACGTACTCGAACATCGACCCGTTCGTCGAGTCGTACGTGTGCGAGCGGCTGGGCCTGCGCGCTGAGCCGGTCGCTACCCAGGTCGT
>DATKBU010000027.1:0-3283 GCA_035513815.1 Egibacteraceae bacterium | reverse complement strand
CTGCTGCGCGCGTCGCCGCCGTCACGCGCCGAGCCCGCGGAGCTGCACGTCGATCTGGTGATCGCTCAGCGCGTCGGTGTCCGGCCGGGGGAAGTGATCCGGATGGTCCTGCGAGCGCATCGCGACCAGCAGCGACGTGATGCCGTGCACGACCGTCCACAGGCCCACGGCGACCAGGATGGGGTCGGCCTCGCGCATCGCGCCGGTCTCCATGGCGCCCTGGACGGCCGCCACCAGCAGGAAGAAGCCGTCCATGCCCGGCAGGTCCTCAAGCTCCTCGCCGGCGGGGTGCGGGTTCATGAACAGGATCCGGTACGGCTCGGGCCGCTCCAGCCCCCAGCGCACATACGCGCGGCCGAGCTCCCGCAGCGCCTGCACCAGGTCATCCTGGCCGGCCATCGCTTCGCGGACGTACTCGGTGAACTCGGCGAACCGCCGCTCGCAGCACGCGAGCATCAGCTCGTCCTTGTCCTTGAAGTGCAGGTAGATGGACGGCGGCGTGACGCCGACCGCCTTGGCGATCGCGCGGATCGAGACAGCTGACTCATGCCCTGCCTGCAGCAGCAGGCGCTCGGTGGCGTCGAGGATGTCGTCGCGCAGCAGCTCGCCCTCGCCCCGCCGGGCGCGGGAGCGGCCAGCGCGGCGGCTCGGCCCGGCGGGGGCGGAGGTTGATGGCGGTCGCGATGCTGCGCTGACGACAACCTCCTCGATCAGATCTGCCCTGAGCCGGCGAGCTCTGGCAGCGCCACCTCAGTGTCCGGCGTCGACTCACTGATGCCGAAGCGCTGGTGGAGCCGCCGCAACGGCGCCGGCGCCCACCAGTTCGCGGCGCCGGCTAGCCTCATGAACGCCGGCACCAGCGTAGCTCGGACCAGCGACGCATCCATCAACACCGCCAGGGCGAGCCCGAGGCCGATGAGCTTCATGAACGAGATGCCGGACGTCGCGAAGGCGAGGAACACCATCGCCAGCAGCAGCGCGGCCGCGGTTACGATGCGCCCGGTCCGCTCGAGCCCGATCGCGACCGAGCGCTCGTTGTCACCGGTGCGGTCGTACTCCTCCTTGATCCGCGACAGCAGAAAGACCTCGTAGTCCATCGACAGCCCGAACGCGATGCAGAACATCATGATCGGCGAGGTCAGGTCGATCGTCCCCGTCGGCGTGAAGTTCAACAGCCCCGACAGGTTCCCGTCCTGGAAGATCCACACCATGGCGCCGAACGTCGCGGACAGGCTCAGCAGGTTGAGCACCACGGCCTTCACGGGAACGACCAGGCTGCCGAACATGGCGAACAGCAGCAGGAAGGTTGCGACCGCGATGAGCCCCACCGCCAGCGGCACGCGGCTGAACAGCGACGCCTTGGCGTCCACCAGCGATGCCGACGGACCCGTGATCCCCACGTCGAAGGGGGCCTCGACGGCGCGCAGATCGCTCACCAGCGCCTCCCCCTCGGCGGACATCGGCTCGACCGCGGGCACGACCGACAGCCAGGTTCCGCTGCGCCCGGCGAACCGCGCGGACTCCGGGCCGGCCTCGACCGCCTTGACGCCGCTGGCGTAGGCGCCGGTCAGCGCATCCACGCGCGCCACCCCTTCCACCGCCGACAGCTGCGCGGCGTAGGCGTCGAGATCACCCGCGATGGATGCAGGGTCGCCGGCACCGGCCGCGACCACGGAGAGCGCGCTTGACTCCGACGAGGCGAAGTTGGCGCGCAGCGCCTCATGGACCTGGCGCGCAGCCGAATCCTCGGGCAGCGCGCGGTCGTCGCTCAAGCCGAACTCGATGCCGAAGAACGGCGCGCCGAGGAACACCAGCAGCGCGACGACGGCGGTGGCGATCGGCAGCGGCCGACGCATCACCGTCATCGCCATGCGGTGCCACCAGCCCTCGCCCACCGGCTTCTGCCGACGGCCGAACAGCCGGAGGCTGTCGACGCGCGGCCCCAGCACGGCAAGGAGCGCGGGAAGCGTCACGACGGCGGCGACAGCGGCCAGCGCCACGACCGCAATACCGGCGTACGCGAATGAGCGCAGGAACACCAACGGGAACACGGCCAGCGCTGCAAGCGAGATGGCGACGGTCGCTGCCGAGAACAGCACGGTGCGCCCGGCCGTCTCGACAGTGCGCCGCACCGCTGCCGGCACGTCACGGCCCGCCGCCAGCTCCTCGCGGAAGCGCGACACGATGAACAGGCTGTAGTCGATGCCGAGCCCCAGGCCCATCACGGTGGTGAGATTCAGCGCGAAGATCGACACCTCAGTCACGCCGGTGAGCAGCGTGAGGATCAGGAAGGTGCCCATGATCGCCACGACGCCCACGGCCAGCGGGAGGAGCGCCGCGACGACGCTGCCGAATACCAGCACCAGCAGCACCAGGGTGACCGGGATCGCGATGGTCTCGGCGCGCACGAGATCGGCCTCGACGGTGTGGCTGATGTCTCGGAACAGCTCGGCCTCCCCGCCGACGCCGACGTCGATGACCGCGCCATCGCGCGTGAAGCGCGGCGACAGCGCGCTGGCGATCTCATCGATCTCATCGTCGGTGCCGACGATGCGCGCCAGAACCAGCGCCTGCGCGCCGTCCGCGCTGCGCAGCGGCGGCGCGCCCCCCAGCGTCCAGTAGGAGACAACGTCGCGAACGCCGCCTTCGTCGGCCAGCTCGGCGGTCAGCGCTGCCCCTTCGGCCGCCACCGCGGGGGCGTCCACGCTCCCGCCCTCAGCGGTGACAAGGAGGATGAGGTTGGGGCTGCCCGCCCCGAACACCTCGTCCAGCTGGCGCGCCGCCACTTCTGACTCCGCGGCATCGTCCTGAAAACCGCCCGCCGACAGTCGGCTAGCCACATCGCCGCCGAGCGCGGCGGCGGCGATGAGCCCGGCGAGCGTGCCAGCCAGGACGAGGTATCGACGGCGAACGAGAACTGCTCCGAGCTTGCCTAGCATCTGACACTCCTGACCGCAGATAGGTTATCGGCGGTCAGTTAACGTGGATAAGCTTCCGTTGTCAAGTAGCCTCTTCGCTGCTCCGCTCCCAGGCCGTCGACCCGCTCCCCCGCAGGGGGATGGCAGGCGGACTATGGGCGCTACCAGATAGTGAGCGTCGCCGCTGGGCTCCTCCTGAAAGCTCCACTCTGAGGGATTGGCCTCCGAGTGTTGCACCTGGAGGTCGTCGGAGTGGTCCTCTGGCTTCGGCTGGTACGGCTCTGGCGTGTTCACCAGATTGAGGATCTCCCCTGGCAGGTCGGGGATGTCGCCAGCGCGATCGAGGTAGGACAGCTGATCCGCCA
>DATKBU010000026.1:0-33077 GCA_035513815.1 Egibacteraceae bacterium | reverse complement strand
GGCCTCGGTCGTGGCCTCGGCGGCGGTCGTTTCGTCGTCGGCGGGCGCTCCGGCGACGTCACCGGCGTCCCCGCAGGCCGACACGAGCAGCGCCAGCGCGAGCACGAGCGCGGAGAGCAGGATCGGTTTCTTCATCATCGTGATAGCTCCTGAGACGGTTCTGGCTACATTCTCGGAGGGGGATACGCCCCAGCCGGTCATCCGGTTCAGGGGCGGTCAGGTTTCTTCCAACTCGTCGAAGCTGGCCCGGACGACGGTCGGGCCCTCGCGGCTGGGACTGACGGTGTCCGGCTCCGCCGTCACCCACACGCCCGCATAGTCATCGAGCGACCCTTGGGCGATCAGCGTGACCGCTGCAGTCCCGTCTGGCTGGGGTTCGAACCGACCGATGTTCAACGGCTCCTCGGAGCCGGGCACCGACAGCCATGCTTCATAGACTTCGTCGTCGCCGAGCTGAGGCAGCGCCTCCAGAGCGAGCTCCACATGCAGGGTGTCTCCCACGCTGGCGAGTCGAGCCGAGCCCCAGGCGTCGAAGCCCTCGCCCGAGGTCATCTCCAAGGTTGCCACCGTCTCGGGCTGCTGTCCCCCCCGGAGCAGCGCCGGCAGCGCCGCGACGGCGATCAGGACCCCCACGCCGAGCGCCGCGGCGGCAAGCAGTGCAACGCGCCGCCGCGGGGCGCGGCGCCTGGGCGCAGCTGCGACGACCCTCTCGCGCAGCGACTCGGGCGGTGCGGGCGGCGCCTCGGCGACCAGCGCGAGCAGCTCTGGCAGGTCCGCGAGCTCGGCGAGCTCAGCACGGCAGGCGGCGCAGTCGCGAAGGTGCTCATCGACCCAGGCCGACTCCTCGGCAGTCAAGCCTCCCAGGACGTATCCGCCGAGGTTGAGCCGGATCTCGTCGCAGGGCGTCATTCGACCACTCCCAGCTCGTCGCACGCGAGCCGCAGGGCTTTGAGGGCGTAGTAGGTGCGCGACTTGACCGTGCCGAGCGGCACAGCGAGCCGCTCGGCGACGTCCGCCTGGGTGAGACCGGCGAAGAAGGCGAGGTCGAGCACCTCACGGTGGTCAGGCGTGAGCCGTTCCAGCGCGACGCGCATCATCTCGGCCCGCAGGAGGCGGTCTAGCTCATCGCGCTGGTCAGCGCGATCGGCGAACTCGGCGACTGGGGCGTGGCGGGAGCGGCGCCGATGCAGGTCGATGACCGCAGTGCGCGCGATCGTGAACACCCAGGTGCGCACTGAGGCGCGCGACTCGTCGTAGCGATCGGCCAGCTGCCACATGCGCGTCATGACGTTCTGCACCAGCTCCTGAGCGAGCTCGGGGTCGCTGAGGCGCCGCAGCGCGAAGCCGTACAGGGGCGCCGCGTACAGGTCGTAGAGCTGACTGACCGCGTGCTCGTCGCCTGCGGCTGCGCGCGCGAGCAGAGCTGGCTGGCCGTCGCTTGACGGATCCAGCATCACGACTGCCTGCCGTCGCATGCCATCGCCCTTGCCTCGTCGGTTGCACAAGGGTGTACGCCACGGCGGCCGGGGCGGTTCAGCGCGCGCTCGGGTCTGTCCAGCGTGCCATCGCGCCATACAAGCACGTTGCCGCTGTCTCGGCCTTCCGGATTTGCGATCTCAGCGGTACCGTTCCGCCGGCGACTGGAGGAGGTGAAGCGATGTTCGCCAGACTGCGCGAGCCAGCTCGCCGATCTTCGATGTCGATTCTGGCTCCCCACGGCGCTGCCGTCCGACCCTGCTGACGCCCTGGGACCCTGCCGCTCCCAAGGAGTGATCAGTGGATGATCGCCGTGATCTCGCCGATCTCGGATGGGACGACGCATGGTCAGCGAAGCTGTCCGCGGCTGGCCTCCCTGACGGGGTTCCCGCCCGGGTGGCGCGCGTGGATCGCGGCGGCTGGCTGACGCTGGACTCGCCGGAGGGCCTCATCCGGGCGCGTCAGCATCCGAGGTTTCGCCGGATCACCGATCCGCTTGAGCTGCCGATCGTCGGGGACTGGGTCGTGGCTGCCGCGGCGGAGGGCGAGCCGCCGATGGTCGATGCGATCCTGCCTCGGCGCAGCGTCTTTGTGCGCGGGGACGCAGAACTTGATGAGGCGCAGGCGATCGCGGCGAACATCGATGTCGCCCTGATCCTGATACCGGCCACCGCCCGGCACAGCGGCGGGCGTATCGATCGCTTCCTCACGCTGGCGTGGTCGAGCGGCGCCGCCCCGGTGATCTTGGTGACCAAGGCGGACGCGGTGGATGACATCTCCCGGTGCGTCGCGCAGGTGGAGGCGGAGGCGCTCGGAGTCCCCGTTCATGCGATCAGCGCCACCGAGGGGATCGGCCTCGGCGCGCTGGACGCCTATCGCGGCGCTGGAACAACGCTGGTGCTGCTCGGCGCGTCTGGGGTCGGCAAGTCAACGTTGGCGAACCGGATGCTCGGCGCGGAGATCATGACGACGTCACAGATCCGCCGCGACGGGCGGGGGCGGCACACGACCACCCACCGCGAGATGGTTCGCCTGCCTGGCGGCGGGGTTCTCATCGATACCCCGGGTCTGCGCGCACTCGGGATGCACGCCGGCGAGTCGGCAGCCGAGGATCAGGCCTTCGTCGACATCGTCGAGTTGCAGGCCACGTGCCGGTTCTCCAACTGCTCCCACGCCAGCGAGCCCGGATGCGCAGTCCTCGCAGCGCTGAGCGACGGAACGCTGTCCCCCGACCGCTGGCAGCGCTATCAGGCCCTTCAGCGTGAGCTGGGCTATATGGCGCGCAAACGGGATGCCGCGCTGCAGGCCGCCGAGACCGCCAAATGGAAGGCGATTCAGAAGCGGAACCGGGAGCGCTACCGGTCGCGGGGCGAGCGCTGACGGGAGCGTTCTGTATGTTCACCCTGTCGAACGGAAGGCCGAGATGTCACAGATCCTGATCCAGGGACTGCGCCGATTCCGCGAGCGCCATTACGCCGAGAACCCGGACCGCTGGCGGCAGCTCGGCGAAGGGCAGTCGCCGCGGACGCTGTTCATCGCCTGCAGTGACAGCCGTGTGGTCCCTGAGCTGCTCACCGGCGCGGGCCCTGGCGATCTGTTCGTCGTCCGCAATGTCGCCAACATCGTTCCTCCCTACGATCCGGACCCGGCCAACGCCGGCACCGCCGCGGCGATTGAGTTTGCGGTCAGCGTGCTCGAAGTGCGCGATGTGGTCGTGTGCGGCCACTCGGGCTGCGGCGGCATGGCTGCGCTGCGCGCGCCGCTGCCTGCGGGGGTCCCTCACCTGGGGCCGTGGCTGGACATCGTGCGACAGGCTCTGGCCGGCGAGGATGACCGCGATGCGGGCGAGGCCGAGATCGTCGACCTCGCCGGACGGCGGAACGTCGCGCTGTCCCTGAAGCGGCTGGCCGGCTTCCCGATGGTGGCCGAGCGTCACGCCGCAGGTGCGCTGACCCTCAACGGCTGGTTCTTCGACATCGCTCAGGGGAGTGTGGAGATCCTCGACCGCGCTTCGGGGGAGTTCATCGATCTGAGCATGCTCCCTAGCTGATGGCCGAACGCGCGAGAGGGGCCGTTCCCCCGTCCGGCCCCTCTGCGCAATCCCGCAGTGCCTACAGTGACATAGGCCGGGCGGCGAAGCTTCCTCAAGATTGATGAAATGCGGCGCTCGCGAGGCCGTGTCGCACTAGGCGAAGGCGCGCTGGCCAGTGAGCGCTTCGCCCAGGATGAGCGTGTGGATCTCGCTGGTGCCCTCATAGGTGAGCACCGACTCGAGGTTGTTCATGTGACGGATCACCGGGTACTCCAGGGTGATGCCGCTTGCGCCCAGGATGGTGCGCGCCTCCCGGGCGATCCCGAGCGCCTCCCGAACGTTGTTGAGCTTGCCGAGGCTCACCTGATCTGGCCGCAGAGCGCCGGAGTCCTTGAGGCGGCCCAGATGCAGGGCGAGCAGCAGCCCTTTTTGCAGCTCGACCAGCATGTCGGCGAATTTGCGCTGCGTTAGCTGAAAGCCGGCGATGGGCTTGCCGAACTGCTCGCGGCTGCCGGCGTAGCTCAGGGCGCTTTCCAGACAGGAGCGCGCAGCCCCCATCGCGCCCCACACAATCCCGTAGCGGGCCTCGTTCAGGCAGGACAGCGGTCCTTTGAGGCCTGTCGCGCCGGGCAGCATCGCGTCCGCGGGCAGCCGGCAGTCGTCCAGCACGAGCTCGGAGGTGACTGATGCGCGCAGTGACAGCTTGGCGTGGATGTCGCGGGCGCTGAATCCCGGCGTGTCGGTGGGGATCAGGAACCCGCGCACCCCCTCGTCGGTCTGGGCCCACACGACCGCGATGTCGGCGATCCCCCCGTTGGTGATCCACATCTTTGTCCCGTTCAGGATCCAATCGCCGCCCTCGCGCTTCGCGTGGGTTCGCATCGAGCCGGGATCGCTTCCCGAGTCCGGTTCCGTCAGGCCGAAGCATCCGATCGCGTCGCCAGCCGCCATCGCCGGCAGCCACTGCTGCTTGTGCTCCTCGGAGCCGTATCGCCAGATGGGGAACATCGCCAGCGACCCCTGCACCGAGACGAAGCTGCGCAGCCCGCTGTCGCCGGCCTCCAGCTCCAGGCACGCCAGCCCGTAGCTCACCGCGTTCGCCCCGGCGCAGCCATATCCCGACAGATGCATGCCGAGCAGGCCGAGCGCGCCAACCTCGCCGGCCAGCTCGACGGGGAACACGCCCTCCTCGAACCAGCTGCCGATGTCGGGGAGCACGCGCTCCGCGACAAAGCGGCGCACCGTGTCGCGGATCGCGCGCTCCTCTTCAGTCAGCTGGCCGCCGATGTCAAGAAACTCGGCGGCGCGCGCGGGATCGGGTGGGGTCGAGGCCATGGCGACCAGCTCCTTCGCGACGGGATCAGGTGATGTTGAGCTCATCCAGCGGACGACGACCCATGAAGCCCAGCTCAGCAGCGTGCCACCACGCGAGAGCCGGCTCTCCCTCCAGCCAGCACAGCAGGATCTCGCGCCCGTCGATCACCGCGGGGAAATCCACCAGGATGGGGGCGATCCCCTTCAACTGGATCCCCGACTGGGCGAACCATTCCAGCCCTTCGTGCAGGCGGGCCTCCAGCGCCTTGACCTCCGCCAGACCGCCCGGGGGGCCCGCCTGCCCTGCCTGGCTGAGCTCGGCCAGTTGCGCGCGCACTGGGATCAGCGCAGCCGCGCGCTGGCGGACCTCGGGCATCAGCGCCCGAGCCCTCTCGACGGTGAAGCTGGCATCCACGCCGCCAGTATCACCGCGCACGGCGCCGCTGGGCAGCGAAAAGCCTCACGCCTGCGACCGGCGGCGCTCTGCGATGCCCGTGGCCAGCTCGAGCACCACACGGTTGGCCAGCGCCGCGGTGAGGTTCATCGGCTGGTCGTAGTGCGGGGCGACTTCGACGATGTCGGCGCCCACGACGTCCAGCTCCCGGCCCAGCCGGCGCACGGTGTCGAGCAGCTGGCGCGACGTGAGGCCGCCAGGCTCCGGCGTCCCCGTCCCTGGGGCCATGCCCGGGTCCACCACATCGATGTCGATCGAGATGAACACCCCCTTGGCGCCGCCCGACAGAGCGGAATCGACCGCTTCGTCGACGACGGCCGCCAGCCCTCGGCGCTCGATGTCCTCCATGAAGTAGGAGCGCATGCGCTGCTCGCGCATCCACGCCACCACCTCGGGGGGCGGCCAGTAGCCGCGCAGCCCGATCTGCACGAAGCGGTGCCCCGGAACCGCTCCCGACTCGATCAGCCGCCGCATCGGTGTGCCGTGCCCGTGCAGCTGACCCCAGTGGTCCTCGCCAGTGTCGGCGTGCGCGTCGAAGTGCACCAGCGCCAGGTCGCCGAACCCGACCGTGCGCGCCACGGCGGTGGCGTCGGGAAAGGTGATCGTGTGATCCCCGCCGAGCACCAGCGGGATGGCGCCCGCCGCCGCGACGGCATGCACCCACGACTCGATGCGCTCCAGGGACGGCTCGATGTAGCCCCCGACGATCGGGATGTCCCCGGCGTCGACGACGGGCAGCTCCACCAGCGGGTCCACGCCGGCGGTCAGGTGCGGGCGCCGGCCGTCGGGCTCGATGTAGTCCGCCTCGCGGATCGCCTTGGGCCCGAATCGCGCGCCTGGCCTGTGGCTGGCGCCCCAGTCGAACGGCGCGCCGAGGATCACCACCTCGCCGGCCTGCGCCTGGTCGAAGCGGCGGTGCGGCACCCCGCAGAAGGAGCCGCGCGCGCCGAACGAGTTCCCGGTGCCGGGGGCGAACGGTTCCGGGCTGGTGTCGTCGGTCGGTGCGGACACTCGCGCCTCCTTGCAGGCGGATCGTGCTCGTCGGGCGACTAGTGGCGCATCAGGCGCTCGGCGAGCGTACGCCCCGTCGGGGCTGCGCCCGTGCGCTCGGCGCGGGTATCGACGCGGGCCAGCGCCAGCTGCAGATATCGGGCCGCGAGCCAGCGCAGCGGCTCCGGCTCCCAGCGCCGCGGTCGATGGTTCACCATCGGCAGCTGAGTCAGCGCGGAGGCGGCGCCGGTGATCAGATCGGCCAGCGCCTGCCCGGCGAGCGCGGCCGCGGCGACGCCCTGGCCGGTGTACCCGTAGGCGGCGGCCACGCCGGCGGCGGGATCCAGGCGCACCACCGGCATCCAGTCGCGGGGCAGCCCCAGCGGACCGCCCCAGGCGTGGGTGAAGCCGACGCCGTCCAGCGCGGGGAACCACTCGCGCAGGCTGCGACGCAGTCGGGCGTGCGTGGGCTCATGGCGGTCGTAGGCGTCAGTGATGCGCGAGCCGAAATGGTACGGAGCGCCTCTCCCCCCGAACAGGATCCGCCCGTCTGCGGTGCGCGTGAGGTAATCCACAGTCAGCCGCTGCGACGACAGCGACTCTCCGCCGGCCCAGCCGATCTGGGCCCACTGCTCGTCGCTGAGCGGCTCGGTGAGCACTATGAGCGAGTACAGCGGCAGCACCGCCCGGCGCATCCCGGGCAGCTGGGACAGATACGCCTCGCCGGCGAGCACGACCGTGTCCGCGCGAACGTCGCCCGCGGCTGTGCACAGCGCCGGCCGCGCGTTCGCCGAGCGCGGGCGCACGAAGGTCACCGGGGTGCGCTCGTAGACGACCCCGCCGGCCGCCTCGACGAGCCGGGCGAGTCCGCGCACGAGCTTTCCCGGATGCACCGTCGCCGCGTGCGGATCGAAGATGGCGCCGGCGCCGCCGTGGACCGTCACTCGCTCTGCGAGCGCTTCGGCGTCCAGCAGCGCGCAGCCCTCGGACAGCCGCAGGTCCTCCAGCGCGCGCCACCCGGCGCGCAGCGCGGGCAGCTCGTGGGGTCCCCGGGCGATTCTCAGCACGCCGGTCTTGCGGAACTCGGAGTCCACGCCCTGCTGGCGGCACACCGCCCCCACGTCGTCGACCGCACGGCGCAGCGCCTCCACCGTGCGCCGCGCCGTATCCGCCGACGTTCGCCTGGCCAGCTCTCGCGGCGTGACGCCGAGGGACGGCACGCACCACCCGCCGTTTCGCCCGGAGGCGCCGAAGCCGGCGACGTGCGCCTCGCAGATGGCGACACGCAGGGAAGGCTGGCGCTCCAGCAGCCGAAGCGCCGTCCACAGGCCGGTGTAGCCGGCGCCCAGGATGGCGACGTCGACATCGACGGAGCGGTCCAGGGGCTCGCGCGGCGCCAGGTCGCCAGCGGTCTGCATCCAGTAGCTGATCTGCGGGGCGGCGGGGCCATGAGGGGGCGCGGCGCTCCATGACGTGAAGGACCTCAAGTGCGCTCCTGCTCGCGCGCTGGCGCCTGCGGGGCCAGCAGCTCCAGCGCGAGGGCGAACTCGAGCAGGTTCTCCCCGTCGCGCGGGTCTCGCCCGCACAGGTCGCGGATGCGATCCAGGCGGTACGCCAGGGTATGGCGGTGCACGTGCAGCTCCTGCGCGGCCGGCCCGGGCCGGCAGCCATGGCGGAGATAGGCGCGAAGGCTGTCCACCAACGGACTCGACTCGCGGGCGTCGTGCTCGAGCACCGGGCCGAGCACGCGGGCGATGAACGACTGCGCGCTCAGATCCTGCCCGATGGAGGCGAGCAGGCCCGAGAGTCCAAGATCGGTGACGTCGCGGACCCCGTCGCGCTCGCTTCCCGGGCCCGCGGCGGCGATCTGCGCCTCGCGCAGCGCCGTGGCCATGTCCGTCAGATCGCTGCGCGGACGGCTGCGCCCCACGATGACGCCGCTCCAGCCTCGCGAGCGCGCTGCGGCGGCGATCCTCGCCGCCAGCTCGCTGTCCTCCGACGGCGCCACGCAGCACACGTCGCCGGCCCAGCGCCCGACGATCGGCTGGCCGCCGGCCGGGCTCGAGGCGGTGATGATGTCCTCGGCAAGCGCGCACAGCGCTCGCTGGCTAACCGGCTCAGGGCTGCGAAGGCACAGCATCCGGTAGCCCTGGGCGCGGTCAAAGCCCATCCGCGCCAGCCGCCGCTCGAGCACTTGGGAGCTGACCCGTCCGGTGGCGACCTCGTCCAGCAGGTCGTCCACCCGGGATCGGTGGACCTCCCGGACTGACAGTCCCCGGGCCAGCTCCAAGCTCAGGCCCGCCAGCCCTTGCTCCATCAGCAGGGCCTCGTGCTCGTGGAGCAGCCGATCGCCCACGAGCGCCAGGACGGCCTCGATCTCCTCGCCGACTCTCACCACCGATCCGGCCACGACGCGCTCGCCCCATGGCATCTCGAAGCGATCGCGCTCCTGGTTCGCAGGGGCGACGACCTTCCACAGCTGTGCGAGGTCCAGATCGCCGCCGGCGCTGCCTGCGGGGCCGGTGACGACCAGCGGCGCGCCGTAGTAGTCGAAGACGACGCAGGTGAAATCGCCGACCGGCTCCGCAATCGTTGCGGCGACGCCAGCTACTCCTTTGCCGGAGATGACCGCGGCAAGCACCCGCCGATGAAGGTCCACGGCGCTGCGAAGCGTCGCGTAATGCTCGGCCGATGTCTCATAGGACACGCGCTTGGTGAGCGCGATGAACGGCACCTCGTACGGGATGGTGAACAGCGGCAGCGCTCGAGCATCAGCCTCCTCGCGGAGGGCGTCGGGCACCGCGTCAAGCCAGATGCCCAGGCCGAAGCCGAGACCGGTGCATCCGCGCTCGTCGAGTCCGGCCACCAGGCGACGCTGAAGCTCGGAGGAGTCCTTGACGCCCATTCCCGTGGTCAGCAGGACCTCACCGCCCTCGAGCCACGGCGTCGGATCAGGCAGTTCGCTGATGTGGGCCCAGCGCACCGGTCCGCGGGTGGCAAGCCCTGCGTGCCCGGCGACCAGCTCGAGACCGAGCGCCGGGTCTGTGAGCAGATCCTCGAGCCGCAGCGGCACGGGCAGGCCTCCGACATCTGTGCGGGCACGATGATCGTACCTAGACACATGGCCAAACGCTCCGTCGAATGCGCGCTCCCCTGGGGTGTGCGCTGGCCGCCCGAGGGTCGGTGCAGTCTGCTCCATCGCGGCAACGCTACGGGACCCCAGGACAAACAGCATCGGCCAGCCGCACCAGCGCCCGCACTCGCCATGGGCCACTTGTCTGGCGGCGCGTGGGAAGCCGCCTGGCCAAGCCGGCCGCAGTGGCCTTCGCTGTTTGGCCAGCGACACGCGGGCGCAACAATTCCTAGGCTGGCAAGACCTCGGACAAGGAGCGGTCATGGCCCTGCGCGCCCTGCAGAACTTCGTCGACGGCGCCTTCAAGGATGCGGCCGGCGGCCGCATGTCAGATCTCATCGACCCGACCTCGGAAGAGGTGTTCGGTCAGGCGCCGCTGTCGGGCGAAGCCGACGTCGCGGACGCGTGCCGCGCCGCAGCGCGAGCCTTCGAGACGTGGCGCGACACGACGCCGTCCGAGCGCAGTCTGGCCTTGATCCGCATCGCCGACGCGTTTGAGCGCCATGCCGAGGACCTGGTGCGCGCGGAGTGCGAGAACACCGGCAAGCCGTTCCAGCTCACCATGGACGAGGAGCTGCCGCCGTCGGCGGATCAGATCCGCTTCTTCGCCGGCGCCGCGCGCGTGCTGGAGGGGCGCTCGGCCGGGGAGTACCTGGCCGGCCACACGTCCTACATCCGCCGCGAGCCCGTCGGCGTCTGCGCCCAGGTCACGCCGTGGAACTACCCGCTGATGATGGCGGTCTGGAAGTGGGCGCCCGCGATCGCAGCCGGCAACACCGTGGTCCTCAAGCCATCGGACACCACGCCGGCCAGCACGGTGAAGATGGCCGAGATCATGGCTGAGTTCCTGCCTCCCGGCGTCTTCAACGTCATCTGCGGCGATCGCGAGACGGGCAGGTCGCTGGTGGCCCATCCGATCCCAGCGATGGTGTCGGTCACCGGCAGCGTGCGCGCCGGCATGGAGGTGGCGGCCGCCGCGTCGCAGGATCTCAAGCGAGTGCATCTCGAGCTCGGGGGCAAGGCGCCGGTGCTGGTGTTCGACGACGCCGACCTCGAAGCGGCGGCAGAGGGGATCGCCGGCGCCGGATACTTCAACGCGGGCCAGGACTGCACGGCGGCGACGCGCGTGCTGGCGGCGCCGGGGATCTACGACGACTTCGTCGCGGCGCTCGCGGAGCAGGCCAGCTCGACGCGGACCGGCGGGCCGGATGATCCCGATGTCGACTACGGTCCTTTGAACAACTCAGCACAGCTGGCCCGCGTCTCGGGGTTTCTCGAACGCGCCCCCGAACACGTCGAGGTCGTGGCGGGAGGAACGCGCGTCGACCGCCGAGGCTTCTTCTGGGCGCCGACGGTGATCAGCGGGCTGCGCCAGCAAGACGAGATGAGCCAGGACGAGATATTCGGGCCGGTCATCACCGTCCAGCGATTCGACGACGAGGCCAAGGCGCTGGAGTGGGCCAACGGAGTGCGCTACGGCCTGGCGTCCAGCGTCTGGACCAAAGACCACGGCCGAGCCATGCGTATGGCCAAGGGCTTGGACTTCGGCTGCGTCTGGATCAACGCGCACATCCCGATCGTCGCGGAGATGCCGCATGGGGGCTTCAACCATTCAGGCCATGGCAAGGATCTCTCGGTGTACAGCTTGGAGGAGTACACGCGCATCAAGCACGTGATGAGCAACATCGAAGTGTGAGCCTGTCGCTAGAGGAGCCAAGGCCACGGACGTTGGAGTCGGCCAACCGGGCGCACCTGAATTCATCCAGGTGTCCAACGACGATGCTCCGTCCCCGCTCTACCGTCGGGTGCAGGAGGACACCATGAATCAGGCACAGCTGTCCGACGGCAACCTCTGGCTCCACTTCACCCGCACCGCTGACTGGCTCGGCGATGAACCCAGCGTTCCAGTGCTGGATCGCGGCGACGGCTGCTCCGTGTGGGATGCGGCCGGCAAGCGCTACCTCGACGGGCTGTCGGGGCTGTTCTGCGTGCAGGTCGGCTACGGCCGGCCCGAGATGCCGGCTGCTGCGGCCGCGCAGATGAGCAAGCTCCCCTTTGCCACGAACTGGAGCACCGCGCACCAGCCCGCCATCGATCTGGCGGCGGCGTTGGCCGAGCGCTTCCCCGGTGATTTGGATCACACCTTCTTCGTCAACTCCGGGTCCGAGGCGGTCGAGACGGCGCTGAAGCTCGCGCGCCAGTTCCACACCGCGAACGGCGAGCCGCAGCGGCAAAAGATCATCAGCCGGAACTACGCCTACCACGGCACGACGCTGGGCGCGCTGGGCGTGACGGGCCTGGCCGGGCTGTCCGACCCGTTCGAGCCGCTGCTGCCCGGCAGACTTCGCGCTCCCAACACAAACGCGTACCGCCCGCAGTCGGACGATCCGGCGGGGGCGATCGAGCAGATCATCCTCGACGCCGGCCCGGAGACGGTCAGCGCGGTATTCCTTGAGCCGGTGCAGAACGCCGGCGGCTGCTTCACTCCGCCGCCTGGGTATTTCCAGACGGTGCGGGAGATCTGCGACCGCCACGGCGTGCTGCTGGTCAGCGACGAGGTGATCTGCGCCTTCGGCCGCCTCGGCTACTGGACCGGCGCCGAGAGGTACGACTTCCTGCCTGACATGATCACGTTCGCAAAAGGAGTCACGTCGGCCTATGCGCCGATGGGCGGAGTCGCCTTCCGGCGCCGGATCGGCGATGCGCTCCGACAGACCCCGACGTCGATGTTCATCCATGGCGCCACGTGGGGCGGGCATCCGGTTTCGGCGGCGGTGGCGCTGGCCAATCTCGGTGTGTTCTCCACTGAGAAGGTGCTCGAGAACGTGCGGGTGAACGAGGACTGGCTCGGAGGGCAGCTGCGCCAGCTCATGCATGACCACGAGATCGTCGGCGATGTCCGCGGGGCCGGCTACTTCTGGGCGATGGAGCTGGTGGCCGACCGGGAGCGCAAGGTCGGCTTCACCAACGAGCAGTCCGAGGATCTGCTGCGGGGGTTTCTCTCGCGCCGGCTGCTCGAGCTGGGCCTCATCTGCCGCGCGGACGACCGCGACGAGCCGGTCATCCAGATCTCACCCCCGCTGATCGCCGACCGGGAGGTGCTGGGTGAGCTCCTCGGAATCCTCGATCAGGCCCTCACCGAGGCGCAGAAGCGCATGAGCGGCGCTTCATCGAGCACGACATGAGCACGATCGGGCTTCCTGCAGAGGTGAAGGACGGCGAGCGCCGAGTCGCCCTGGACCCCGTCGCCATCGCCGCGGCTGTCCGCGCCGGTCACACGGTGCGCGTCCAATCGAACGCCGGGACGGGCGCCGGGTTCCCTGACGCCGACTACAAGGAAGCGGGCGCGGAGATCGTCAACGACCCGGGCGAGGCATGGGCCGCGGACCTGGTCGTGAAGGTGAAGGAGCCCCAGGCCGACGAATACGGGTTCTTCCATCCCGATCTGACGCTGTTCACGTTCCTGCACCTGGCCGCGGCGCCCGACTTGGCCGATGCGCTGGTCGCCTCGGGCGTCACGGCCTACGCCTACGAGACGCTCACGCAGCGCGGCGAGCTGCCACTGCTCGCGCCGATGAGCGAGATCGCCGGCCGCACCGCGGCTATCGTCGGCGCCCATTTCCTCTCTGCGCGGGAAGGGGGTTCCGGGACGCTGCTGGGGGGCGCCGCCGGGGTCCCCCCCGCGCGCGTCGTCGTCATCGGGCTGGGTGTGGCCGGCACGATGGCCGCCCGCGGCGCACGCGGACTGGACGCCGAGGTCACCGGCGTCGACGTCGACCTCGGCCGGCTCCACGCAGCGCAGGCCGAGGGAATCGTCACCGCGACGCTCGCGTCATCGCAAGCCGCGGTCGGCGAGCTGGTCGCCCACGCGGATCTGGTGGTGGGCGCCGCGCTCGTCCCCGGCGCGCGCGCTCCGGTCGTGGTGACCGAGCAGCATGTGGCCGGGATGGGACCGGGATCCGTGGTCGTCGACCTGGCGATCGACCAGGGGGGCTGCATCGCGACGGCCAGGCCAACCACGCTGTCGGATCCGGTGTACGAGTCGCACGGCGTGCTGCACTACTGCGTGACCAATGTGCCCGGACAGTATCCGCGGACGGCGAGCAGGGCGCTGTCTGCGGCAGTCGCCCCGCGCCTTCTGCGGCTGCTGGCCGACCCCGAGCACCCCTCGCTGCAGGGCGCGCTGAACGTGGCGCGTGGCGAGATCGTCCATCCCGCGGTCGCCGAGGGCGTCGCGGCGGCGAAATCCGCGGCATGATGGGTTGGAACGATCGACGCTGATGTCCCGAGTGACGGTCTTCCAAGGCGGCCGGATCCTCACCGGGGATCCCAGCAAGCCGCAATCAGACACAATCGCCGTCGCTGACGGCCGCATCATCTCCGTGGCTGATGCCTCTGTGCGCGCCGATGACGTCGTGGACCTCGCAGGGGGGACGCTGATCCCCGGGTTCCGCGACGGCCATATTCATGCGCTGTGGGGCGGCACGGAGAGTCTCGACGCCCCAGTGACCGACGCCGCTGACCTGGACGACCTGATCGACCGCGTCCGTCGCTTCGCCGACGCCAACCCGCATCTGGACTGGGTGGTCGGACATGGGTACCCGTGCGAGCTGCTGCCTGGGGGGGTGGGTCAGGCTGCGTGGCTCGACGCCGTCGTCGGTGACCGCCCGGTCGCGCTGTGGGCAAGCGATCACCACACGATGTGGGTGAACAGCCGCGCTCTGGCGCTGGCCGACATCGACGCCGCAACGCCTGACCCGCCGGCGGGCCAGATCGTGCGGGACGCCGACGGCCACCCGGCTGGCACGCTGCTCGAGTCGGCCATGGGGCTCGTCGCGGCCCACGTTCCGGCGCACGGCAGAGCGGAGAAGGCCCGAGGGCTCCGGATCGCGCTGGCGCAGATGGCTGCCGCAGGCATCGTCTGGGGCCAGGAGGCGGCGCTGTCGCCGGACGATGTCGATATCTACCTCGACGCGGCAGCCGCAGGAGAGCTCACGGCCGACATCAATATCGCGCTGCGCGTCGACGCCGAGCGCTGGCGCCAGCAGCGAGGCGAGTTCATCGACGCGCGCGCGCGAGCCGACAAGGCCGATCCGCCCCCGCTCGGCCGGGTCACCGTGCGCACCGTCAAGGTGTTCGCCGATGGGGTCATCGAGTCGGGGACTGGCGCGCTCGTCGACCCCTACGCCGACGACCTATCGTCGCGCGGCATCCTCAACTACAGCGGCGACGAGCTCGCCGCTGCTGTGGCAGCGTTCGACGAGGACGGATTCCAAGCGCACATCCATGCGATCGGGGATGCGGGGATCCGCATGGCACTGGACGCAGTCGAGCGCACAGCATCGCGCAACGGCCGGCGCGACCGGCGAGCGGTGATCGCCCACACCCAGCTCGTGCATCCTGACGACCTCGAGCGCTTCGCTGAGCTGGGCGTCGTGGCCAACTTCGAGCCGCTGTGGGCGTGCCGGAGCCCGGTGATGACTGAGCTGACCGAGCCGCGGCTCGGGGAGCAGCGCAGCGCCTGGCAGTATCCGATCGCCACCTTGCTGCGCGGCGGGGCACCCGTCAGTTTCGGCAGTGATTGGCCAGTCTCGTCGATGATCCCGATGGAGGGTCTGTCCGTGGCAGTCACGCGCCGAACGCCACAAGGCGATCCGCCAGAGGGCTGGCTGCCGCATGAGCGCCTCACGCTTGGCGAGGCGCTTTCCGCCTACACCCGTGGGAGCGCCTATCAGGGGTTCGACGAGGACACGGGCATCATCGCCGAAGGGGCGCTGGCTGACCTTTGCCTGCTGGGCGCACCGGTTGAGACGATTCCCCTGGAAGAGCTTGCTGACGTCCCCGTGACGGGGACCTGGCTGCATGGCACGGAGGTGCACCGCTCGTGAGCTCATTGCCAGTCGCGTCGACGGATCCCGCTCGGGCTCCAAGCACTGCATCGGCGGATTCCGCGCCCGCGGTAGAGCTGGTCGGCGTCGTCAAGCGCTTCGATGAGGTCACCGCGGTCGACGCCATCGACCTTCGGATCGCCGACGGCGAGTTCTTCTCCCTGCTGGGCCCATCGGGCTGCGGGAAGACGACGACGCTTCGCATGATCGCGGGCCTGGAGTTCCCGACCGCCGGAAGCGTGCGAATCCACGGGGAGGAGATGGCGCTTCGGCCGCCGAACAAGCGCCCGGTCAACACCGTGTTTCAGTCCTACGCCCTGTTCCCGCATATGACGGTCGCGCAGAACGTCGGCTTCGGGCTGCAGATGCAATCGGTAGCGCGCTCCGAGGCGGACGCCCGCGTGCGCGATGCCCTTGAGCTGGTCCGACTGACCGGGATGGAAGGGCGCAGGCCCAAGCAGCTGTCCGGCGGACAGCAGCAGCGAGTCGCGCTCGCGCGCGCGCTGGTCAACCACCCGCAGGTGCTGCTGCTCGACGAGCCGCTGGGCGCTTTGGATCTCAAGCTGCGCAAGGCGATGCAGGTGGAGCTGAAGGAGCTGCAGCGCCGGGTCGGGATCACGTTCGTCTATGTGACGCACGACCAAGAGGAAGCCCTCACGATGTCGGACCGCATCGGCGTCATGGACGCGGGCCGCCTCCTGCAGATCGGCACCCCGGAGGAGATCTACGAGCAGCCGTGCACGCGGATGGTGGCCGACTTCATCGGGGAGACGAACTTCCTCCCGATCACGGTTGTCGCGGCGGGTCGCGCCAGGCTGCCCGATGGCAGCGAGATCCACGCAGCCGTCCACGATCCTGCGGACGAGGAGCGCACGCTGACGGTGCGCCCCGAGAAGATGTCCCTGGCCCCGGCGGGCGACCCGGCCGGCGCCGCCAACGACGTGCCCGGCCGGATTCACCGCCGCGTGTATCTGGGCAACGCCCTCAGCTATGAGGTCGACATCGGCCCGCTTCGCGTGCACGTGCGCCACGAGAACGCGCCCGGGGCCCCGCAATTCTCTGAGGGCGACGCCGTCTCCGTGCGCTGGGATCCCGCAGCGGCCGCGGTGCTGGATAAGTGATGGCCCAGCTCACCGTGCCGCCCGAGGCGGAGACTCTTCCGGCGACCGCCGAGCTCGAGCGGGCTGCTGAGCGGGCCGCCTCCCGCCGAGGGCTTCTCCTTTCCTTGCCGGGCTTCGCCTACCTCTTCCTGTTCTTTGCGCTGCCGCTGGTGATCGTGTTCGTCTACTCGTTCGCGACGCGCAGCTCGACGGGCCGAACGATTCTGGGGGACTGGAACCTCCGCTCGTACGCTCGGCTGCTGGATCCGTTCGTGCTGCAGATCGCCTGGCGCTCATTCTCCGTGGCGGCCGTGGCCACCGTGATCTGCTTGGTCGTCGGCTACCCGTTCGCCTACTACATCGCGACCCGCCGCCCGGCGGTGCGCTACACGCTGCTCGTGCTCGTGATGATCCCGTTCTGGTCCAACTTCCTCGTCCGAACCTACGCCTGGCGCGTCCTGCTCGGCTCGGGCGGCCCCGTCTCACGGCTCACCGAACTCTTAGGGCTCGGCCAGACCCGGCTGCTGTTCACCTCGACCGCCGTAATGATCGGCCTGGTCTATGGCTTCTTGCCGTTCATGGTCCTGCCGCTGTACGCCTCGATCGAGCGCGTCGACTTCGACCTCGTCGAGGCGGCGCGAGACCTCTACGCCTCCGGCTGGCAGGCCTTTCGGCGCGTGACTTGGCCGCTGACGCGGCCGGGCGTCATCGCCGGCTCGATCCTGGTCTTCATCCCGAGCTTCGGGGCCTACGTCACTCCAGAGATCCTCGGCGGCTCGCGGACCACCATGTTGGGCAGCTTCATCGTCCGGCAGTTCCTTTCGGCCAGGGACTGGCCCTTCGGGTCCTCGCTGTCGTTCGTGGTGATGACGGTGATGCTCGTGGCCGCGCTGATCTACTTCCGCACGGGCGGGAAGACGCTGTGAGCGCGCCTGAGGTCACCCGACCGCGGGGACTGGTGGAGCGTGCGCTGGAGGCCAACACCTGGCTGGTCTTCGCGTTCTTCTATGCGCCGATTGTTCTGCTGGTCATCCTGTCGTTCAACGACAACCGGGTGGTGGGGACCTGGACCGGCGCGTCGCTTCGCTGGTATCGCGAGATGGTGGGGAACCGGGCAGTCATCGGCTCGCTGCAGAACTCGCTGATCGTGGCGTCGATCTCAACAATCGTGGCCACGGTGCTGGGGACCGCGACGGCGCTCGCGCTCGAGCGCTTCCGGTTTCGAGGGCGCGGGGTCTTCGACGGGTTGGTGTACCTGCCCGTGATCATTCCCGACGTGACCATGGCCGTGATGATGCTGCTGTTCTTCGCCCGTGCGGCGGCGCTGATGCATTCCTCAATCGGCGTTAGCTTCGGCCTCGGCATACCGACCATCGCCCTGAGCCACGTCGCCTTCAACATCTCGTTTGTCGCCATCGTCGTCCGAGCTCGCCTCGGCGGCCTGGATCCGGCCCTTGAGGAAGCTGCCGCGGATCTGTACGCCGGGCGGTGGCAGGTGTTCCGGCATGTCACGCTCCCGCTGATCATGCCCGGGGTGCTCGGCGGGGCGCTGTTGGCGCTCACGCTGTCGCTGGACGACGTCGTGATCACCAGCTTCGTCTCCGGCCCCGGATCCACGACGCTGCCCGTCTACGTCTTCGGCCTGGTCCGGCGCGGCGTGACGCCGCTGGTCAACGCGGTTTCGACAGTGATGCTGCTCGCGTCGATGCTGCTCGTCCTGTTCTCTCTGCTCGCTCAGCGGCGCGCCCAATGATGCGCTCTTGCCCGACCCCGATGTGGAGGTAGCCATGCGAACCCGTTGGATCACGCTCCTGGCACTGCTGACCCTGATGGCCGCGGCCTGCAACAGCGGGAGCCCGATTGAAGGGCCCGCGGGGGACACGCCGGCCGAAGGCGACGCCGCCGCGTGCGAAGAGGGGGAAACGGACGGCGATCTCCTTCTCTACAACTGGAGTGAGTACATCGATCCTGAGCTGGTCGAAGCGTTCGAGTCCGAGCACGGAGTCACCCTGACCGAGGACTTCTACCCCTCGAACGAGGAGATGCTCGCCCGCGTCCAGAGCGGGGCGTCGGGCTACGACGTGGTGGTCCCCAGCGACTACATGGTCTCGATCATGATCGAGGAGGAGCTGCTCCTCCCGCTGGACCGCGACGCGATCCCCAACTGGGAGAACATCAGTGATCAGTTCCTCGCCCCTCCCTACGACCCGGACCTTGAGTTCTCGATGCCGTATCAATGGGGGACCACCGGGCTCGGCGTGAACCTGGACGCCGTCGGAGAGGACTATGAGCCCAGCTGGGGGCTGGTCTTTGATGCCGACCTGGCGGATGAGCACGCCGGCCGGATCTCGATGCTGGACGACCCGCGTGAGACGTTGGGCGCGGCGCTGGTGTACCTGGGGTACAGCATCAACAGCACCAGCGAGGATGAGCTGGCAGAGGCGGCAGAGCTAGTGGCCGAGGCGACAGGGCGCCTGGCCGCGTACTCGTCCGACCAGTACTCAGACCTCCTGATGGCCGGCGAGACGGTCATCGCCCACGGCTACAGCGGCGGGTTCTTCGCGGCGTACGACGAGGCCGAGAACCCCGATCAATGGGATTACTTCGTGCCGGCGGAGGGCGGCACGATCTGGACCGACAATATGGCGATCCTGGGCGACGCGCCGCACCCATGCACCGCGCACACGTTCATCAACTTCATCCTCGACGCCGAGAACGGAGCGGCACTGACCAACTGGACGTACTACGCCAGCCCGAACGCCGCCGCGGAGGAGAACATCATCTCGGAGATCCTCGAGGATCCCGCGATCTACCCGGACGACGAGCTCATGGCCAACCTGCAGTTCATCGAGGACACTGGCGACTTCGAGATCCAGTACCAGGATCACTTCAGTCGCGCCAAGGGCTGACGGTCGCTCGCAGGGGCGAGCGATGAGCTACTGGTGGACCACGTCCGCGCAGCGGCAGGTCGAGCCGCTGCGCGGCGAGGTGAACGCCGACATCGCCATCGTCGGCGCCGGCTACACCGGACTGTGGACCTCGCTGGCGCTGCTCGATCGCGAGCCGTGGCTGCGGGTGGCGATCTGCGAGCGGGAGAGCGTCGGCTTCGGCGGCAGCGGGCGCAACGGAGGGTTCCTTGAGCCGTCGCTGACCCACGGCCTGGCCAACGGCGTGCGGCATTTCAGCGACGAGGTCGGCGAGCTCGAGCGGCTCGCCGACCAGAGCTACGAAGGCTTTCGCGCGTTCCTAAAGGCTCACCGGGTCGACTGCGACTTCGAGCCGACCGGCATGCTCGACGTCGCCGTCGACGACTGGCAAGTCGACGAACTGCGCGAGCAGGCCGAGCTGCATCAGCGGTTCGGGCACGCCGCGGAGCTGCTCGACGCCGATGACGTCAGTGAGCACCTTGCCTCCCCGCGCTTCCTCGCGGGGCTCCACCGGCCGGCGGCTGGGGGAGTGCTGAACCCTGCGAAGCTCGCTGGGGAGCTGGCCCGCGTCGCGCAGGAGCAGGGTGCGCAGATCTACGAGCGCACGCCAGTCCTCCGCATTTCGCCGGCGCGTGCCGGGGTGGTCATCGAAGCTGCCGGGGGCACCGTCCGCGCGGAGCGCGCAGTGCTTGCGACCAACGCCTACAGCGGCGAGCTGCTGCGCCGCACGCGTCGGCATTTCGTGCCCGTGTGGGACTACATCCTGGTCTCGGCGCAGCTCACCGAGCGCCAGCTCGACGCGATCGGCTGGAAGCGCCGCCAGGGAGTCTCCGACGCGGGCAACCAGTTCCATTACTTCCGGCTGACCGCGGACAACCGCATCCTGTGGGGCGGCTACGACGCGCTGTACCACTTCGGCAGCCGCCCCGGGGAGCGCGCCAGCCCGGCGACCTGGGCCAAGCTCGAGGAGCATTTCAGGGCAACGTTCCCGCAGCTTTCCGACCTCGAGTTCGAGTGGCGCTGGGGCGGGGCGATCGCGACGACGACGCGCTTCACGCCGGTGTTCGGCGATGCGCTCGGCGGACGGGTCGTCTATGCGCTGGGGTACACCGGGCTAGGCGTCGCCGCCACTCGGTTCGCCGGGCGGGTGCTGGCCGACCGCCTCCTCGATCCGGCGTCGCCGCTGCTGCAGCTGCGCTACGTGACATCGTCGCCGTTCCCGTTCCCTCCCGAGCCGCTGCGCTGGGCGGGCGTCGCACTGGTGCGCCGCGCGCTGGCGCGAGCCGACCGCCGGCAGGGGGCCCGGGGGCCTGTGCTTCAAGTCCTCGACCGGTTTGGCATCGGATTCGACTCGTGAGGATGGCCACATGATCGAAGGCGACTGGCGGCTGCTGATCGGCGGCGAGCGAATGGACGCGGTCTCCGGGGAGCGGATCCCGGTCGAGGACCCGGCGACCGAGGAGATCCTGGCCGAGGTGTCGGCCGCCGGGCCGGCCGACGTCGACCGCGCCGTGGCCGTCGCCGGCGAGGCATTCGACTCTTGGCGCTGGCTGAGCGCCAATGAGCGCGCTGATCTGCTGCACGAAGCGGCGGCGAAGACCCACGAGCACTGGGACGACCTCCTCCAGCTGCTCACTCGCGAGCAGGGCAAGCCTCGCCCGGAGCAGGAGGAGGAGCTCGAGTGGGCCGCCAACACGCTGCGCTACTACGCCGAGCTGGCCCGTGACACCCGCGGCCGGGTCATCCCCAGCGGCGAACCGCGGACGCAGCTCAATCTCGTGCTCAAGGAGCCGTACGGGGTCGTCGGCGCGATCGTCCCGTGGAACTATCCGCTGCTGCTGCTCAGCTGGAAGCTCGCGCCGGCCCTCGCGGCCGGCAACACCGTCGTCGCCAAGCCGAGCGAGCTGACCCCGCTGGCCACGCTGGAATGGCTCGCCCGCTGCTTCGACCATTTCCCGCCAGGGGTGGTCAATGTCGTGCCGGGCTACGGCCACGAGGCCGGCGAGGCGCTGGTGCGCCATCCCGACGTGCGCGTCATCGCCATGACCGGCTCGGTCGAGACCGGTCAGCGCATCGCCGGCATCGCCGCGCCGATGATGAAGCATCTGCATCTGGAGCTCGGCGGCAAGGACGCCTTCGTCATCGCGCCCGATGCCGATGTGGCGTCGGCCGCCGACGCCCTCGCCTATGCGGCGCTGATCAACGCCGGTCAGGTGTGCACCTCCTCCGAGCGCGTCTATGTGCCTGCGGCGTTGCGCGATGAGATCGCTGATGCGGTTCGGGCGAAGGTCGAGGGCCTTCGCCTCGGGCACGGGCTCGACGAGGGCACCGACATGGGTCCCCTGGTCGCGGAGCGCTTCCGCGACAAGGTTGAGCGCCACGTCGCCGACGCCGTGCAGCGGGGCGCCACGGTCGTCAGCGGCGGTACCCGGCCGGTCAAGCCGGAGCGCGGGTGGTTCTACTCACCGACCGTGCTGGTCGATGTAGATCACGAGATGCTCATCATGCGCGAGGAGACGTTCGGGCCGACGATCCCGCTGATGGCATACCGAGACATCGATGAGGCGATCGAGTGGGTCAACGCTCACGCCATGGGCCTCGGCGCGACGCTGCGATCAACCGACCCGATGACGATCAAGCGCTTCTTCGAGGAGGTCAAGGTCGGCACGGTCTGGATCAATGATCCCCTCACCGACAACTACGCGGGCCCATTCGGCGGCATGCGGATGACCGGCGGAGCGCGGGAGCTGGGACAGGAGGGCCTGGAGAGCTTCATGGAGACCAAGCACGTCCATTGGGATTTCAGCGAGGCGCCGAAGGACTGGTGGTATCCGTACTGACCTGAGCGACTCGGCTCGTCATAGGCCGGGGCACAGCCGTCAGCTACAGTCGTAGTGGCGTAGTGGCTGAGCCGGCCCTGTCCGCCCAGCAAGGGACGCAGCCCATGTCTGACCCGCCCTCTGAGGCTTCTGACCTGTACCGAGCGGCGCCTGGTGATCCGCTCGGCGGCCTTGTCCGCCACCACGTCTACGTGCCCGATGTAGACGCGATGCGGCTGCTCGGGCTGATCAGGCATTTCGACGAGCTCGTCCGTGAGTTCACGCTGATCCGCCTCGGTCGGCGCAGCGGCATCACCTCTGCCGACTATCCCTACCGGCTGCTGGAGATCATCGACGAGATCGTGTCCACCTACTCGGCTTCCAGGCATGACATGCGCCGGCAAGCGGTCGAGGCGGTCGTCCGCGGGGAGGCGACGTTCACCCTGCATGCGATGTCGGCGGTGGAAGCTGCGCCGATGGCGTCCAGGCTGGGGGAGCTGCTCGATGAGGTCCGGCGCTTCTGCAGTCGAGGCGATCTGCTGGCGCTCCCGGTGTCTGACGAGCAGGCGCAGTTCCACCGCAGCTTCTACCGGCGGCTGGCGTCGCATGTCCATGATGCCGACGATCCGGTGCCGGTCGAGGACTATGGGGCTTTCATCGCGTCGATGGCCGTTGAGCGGGGCGCGCCGGCGCCGATGCCCGGCGGCGCGCGGATGATCGAGCTGCCCTTCGAGGCCGAGCTGGCGGCGCCGCGCGTGATCCGCCGGCTGATCCGTGAGACGCTTGAAGGGTGGGGACGCCCTGATCTGCCCCCTGAAGTGGCGCTCCCGGCGACTGAGCTGATCAGCAACGCCGTGCTGCACACCCGCCGTCCGGGACGCTTCGTGATGCTTCTCTCCGACGCGCTGGTGCGGATCGAGGTCCATGACCTGGGCGGGACCGCGGTCGAGCGCGTCCCCGGCGCTGACAGCGAAGCGAGCACCGGCTACGGGCTGGTGCTGGTCGAGGCCATGACGAGCCGATGGGGAACGCAACCCGGGGACGCCGGCAAAGTGGTGTGGTTCGAGATCGATCTGCTCGCCGAGCGCACATCGGATCACGCGGCGCAGCGGGTGTCATAGCGGCCGGGCGGTCGCGTCCCCCCTACGGCTGGTCGGAGGAGTGGCCGGGGAACAGCTTCGCGGTCGGATCGATGACCGTGGCCGCGTTGTTGACGGCAGTCGCCGCTTCGCCGAAGCCCACTGAGATCAGCCGGACCTTGCCGTCGTACTCGGTGATGTCGCCGGCGGCGAAGACGCGGGGCAGGTTCGTCGCCATGGTCGTGTCGACCACGATATGGCGCTTGTCCTGCTTGAGGCCCCAGCGGGTCAGCGGGCCCAAGTCGGCGGTGAAGCCCAGCGCGGCGACCACCGCCTGGACTGGCAGCGTGCGGCGCTCGTCGGTCTTGTTGTTGAAGATCTCGACCTCGGCGACCTGCTCGGTGCCGATGATGCGGGCGACCTCGGTGAACACCAGCACCTCCACCGAGGAGTTCATCACCTGCTTCACCGTGTGCTCGTGCGCGCGGAAACGGTCGCGGCGGTGGATCAGCGTGACGGACTTCGCCAGCGGCTCGAGGTTGTGCGCCCAATCGAACGCGCTGTCGCCGCCGCCCACGATGAGTACGTCCAGCCCTGCCAGCGCGTCGAGTTTCGGCACGAAGTACATCAGCCCGCGGCCCTCGAACTCCTCGCTGTCGGGCAGCGGGCGAGGCGTGAACGTGCCGATGCCGCCCGTGATCAGCACGGACTTGGCCTCGACCTTGGTGCCGAGGTGGCTGGTGACGATGACGCTGTCCTCGCGGTTCTCCATATCCTCCGCGCGCTGTCCCAGCAGGTACGTGGGCGAGAACGCACCAGCCTGCTCGACGAGGTTGTCGATCAGCGCCTGGCCCTTGATCGTCGGGAACCCGGCCACGTCATAGATCAGCTTCTCCGGGTACAGCGCCGAGACTTGCCCGCCCGGCTCCGGCAAGGAGTCCATGATCGCCGTCGTCAGACCGCGGAAGCCCGCGTAGTACGCGGCGTAGAGTCCGGCAGGACCTGCGCCGATGATGAGCAGATCGACCTCCAGGCGCCCGCCCGCCGTCTGTTCCACGTCCTTCACCTATCGCTCCCTTATGTCCGCAGCGCCCGCCGTTCGGACGACTGCCCTCCAGGGTGCCAGCAGGGTACCTGGCGCTTGGCCGTGGCCTCGAAACGCGCCAGTTCCTGGCGCCGGCGCCACCTCGTAGAATCCGGCCCTTATGCCTTCCTCGTTGCGATCCGAGCGCGCGGCCCTGTCGACAGTGTTCGCGCTGTTCGGGGTATCGATCGGAAGCTGGATCTCGCGCATCCCCGCGGTCACGGAGTCGCTGGGCCTGAGCAAGGGCCAGCTGAGTGCGGTGTTCATCGCGGGCACGATCGGCATGCTTGGCGCGCTGTACCCGACCAGCAAGGTGATCGCTCGGATCGGGAGCCGATCGGTCGTGCTGCCGGCTGCCAGCGTGCTGCTGGCCAGCGTCGCGCTGCTCGGTGTGGCGCCGTCCAGGCCTTGGCTCGCGGCGGGCATGTTCTGCGTGGGCGCGGCCGGCGCGACGCTCAATGTGGCGATCAACGCCCAGGGGGTCGCGGTCGAGCAGCTGTGCGGGCGCCCGGTGATGCCGACGTTTCATGCCGGCTACAGCTTCGGCGCGATGGGAGGCGCTGCGATCGGCGGCCTGGCGGCCGCCGCCGGAGTCGGCCCTGCAGCTCACTTCCCCACTGTCGCGGCCGTCCTCGCCGCGGTGTGCGTCGTCGCAGCGCGCTTCCTCCTGGACACCCCCCGCGTCCAGGCGCCTCCGAGAGCGGTGGCGGTCTGGCGCTCTCCGGGGCTGCTCCTCGTGGCGGCGATCGCGTTTCTGTCGTTCTTGTCCGAGCGCGCTGCCGGTGATTGGAGCGCGCTGTTCATGAGGGAGTCGATCGGCACCAGCGAGGCACTGGCCGCCGGCGCCTACACCGCGTTCGGCCTTGCGATGGGCACTGGCCGGCTGCTGGGCGGTCGCATGGTCGCGCTGCTCGGCCGGCGCGGCGTCGTGCGATGGGGAGGGATGCTGGCTGCGGCAGGCTTGACCCTGCCGCTGCTGGCGCCGTCGCCGCTGGCCGGGATCATCGGGTTGGGCGTCTTCGGGCTGGGCCTGGCCTCGATGGTTCCGGTGGCGATGAGCGCGGCCGGCAACCTCCCCGACGTCCCGGCGGAGCAGGGCGTCGCCGGAGTCGTAGTCGCGGGATGGTCCGCTTCGCTGGTGGGCCCGCCCCTGCTGGGCAACCTCGCCGACCTGACGAGCCTCCCGGCCGCTCTGAGCCTTGTCGTGATCGCTGCCCTGTGCCTTTCGCTGCTCGGCGGCCGGATCCCTATTGCCCGGAAGACCGACGCGCCGCCGCCGGCGCTCGTCGGCTGATCACGTCGGGAGCTGATCACTGGGCGAGCTGGTCGAGCTGCCAGTGCTGGTGCGAGGTCAGAACCGCATGGCCCCCCAGCAAGGTGGCGCTGTCCAGCTTCGGCGCGCGCGCCGCGAAGTAGTCAGCCGCCGCCTTGTCGGCGTTGATGTCGTGGTCGGGCGCGATCATGAGCAGCTGCTTGCGTGACGCGGCCAGCGGACCGCCGGCCAATGCGTCCGGGAAGCCGCCGCCGCGAGCGACGACGAGGCCCGACGGGTCCAGCTCGGGAAGCTGCTGTGCGGCCCATTCGTTGATGATCTTGGCGGTGGCGAACCGGTTCTGCCCCGCCAGCCGTGTCACATTGATGCCGAGCGCCGCCAGCTGGCTCTCCACTTGGGCCCCGATGACAGCCTTCCCGCCGACGATCACGACCTCCTTCGTCTTTGAAGCCACGAGCGCGGCGCGGGTCGCTTCTCCCAGGTCGCTGGGCCCGGTGAGCAGGATCGGCATCCCGAGCATGCCGGCTGGCGCCGCCGACGACAGGGCGTCGGGGAAGTTGCCGGCGGCCGCCAGGACCGCTCGCGCATGCGTCGGCGCCAGCTCGGCCGCGATCCGCGCGGCCGTCTCCAGGCGATCTCGGCCGGCGAGGCGGCGCACCTTGTAGCCCTGCTTCTCCAGCGCGGCGACGACCTTGTCATCGATTGCAGCCGATCCTCCCAGGACGGTGATGCTCTGGGCGCCGAGCTGCTTCAGCGCGGCCGCGGTCTCGGCCGGGATGAAATCGCCTCCCGACAGCAGCAGCGGGGCGCCCAGCCGGGCCGCCAGCGGCCCGCCGGCAAGCGCGTCGGGGAAGTCGCCGCCCGCCGCCAGGACGACGCGGCTCGCGCCCCCCGGGTAGGCGCTCACGGCGATCTCAGCGGCCGTGCCGAAGCGACTCGCGCCGGAGAGGCGAGACGCGCGCGTGAAGGTGTAGTTGTGGAACACGAACAGCCCGTCGGCGACTGATCGCAGCGAGGAGTCGCAGCACGGCTCGTTTCGCAGCAGCCCGTCCACCACGAACTGGCTGGAGCCCCCGCCGTCCAGCGACAGCGCGTCGCGCGCCCCGAGAGAAATGAGGTAGCTGGCGAGCTCCGACAGCGTCATCCCGGCCGAATAGCCGGGTTGGCGCCCGTCGACGGTGACCAGCAGGATCTTGCCGTCGGCGGTCTGGGCGATGGCGGAGCGCGGGTGACGGACGTCGCTGTGGACGTTGGCTGCGAACCCCTCGCTCTCCCAGTTGGCCGGGTCGGTCATCTGCCCGTCGCGGACGACCAGCGGTCCGGCCGCCAGCCCCGCCACCAGGCCGTCCCACTTGCCGCTGGCGGTTTCCGACGGCAGCAGCTCGACTTCGACCCGCAGCGTGTCGCCGGCGGCGATCCCCGCGAGGGAGTCCGCGCGCGACCCGTGCGCGACGACGACCGTGCTCCCCAGCGGCGCCGACAGGGTGCGGGCCCCGTCGTAAGCCACCTGCACCGTGCCCGTGTCCCCGCCCACTGCGGGGATCTTCAGATCGCCGACGATGAACGAGCGCACCGCCGCGTCCTCCGACAGCGGCTCGATCGTGATCGGGCCGAATGCGGCGCTGTACAGGTAGATCGCACTCGCCTTGTCCGGCGCCGGCTGCGTTCCGCAGCAGTAGCGGTTGATTCCGCTGACGTCATACGGTCCGACGTTGGCCAGACCTGTGAACAGCTGGATCGCGCTGTCCAGGCGATCCATGATGAGGCTGCCGTCCGGCAGGATCCCGGCAGTGCCTCGGGGGCCCTCACCCTGCGTCTGGGATTCGGATTCGAGCTGCCCGTCGATCGCGATGTACCCATTGGGTTCCCCGAATGGGCTGGCGAGCCAGAATCCTCCGTTGATTCCTGCCACGCCGCCTGATCCCAGAACGCGCGACCCCATCGCGGGCACCGTCTCGACCCCCGGGATGGTGTCGCGGGCCAGGACGGGGCGCAGCTCCAGACTCGGGTCGCTGGCATCGAAGGACAGGACGTTTGACACGGCCGGCGCGCCGCCGTTCACCTGGGTCACGAGCCGGTGATGGCGCAGGCCGGGGAACACCGGAACTCCGCCCGAATCGAGCGGGCCGGCAGCGATCGAGTCGGCGGCGGGCGCCAGCAGGCCCGCCGACGCGAGCGCAGCGGACACGACCAGCAGCGCGAAGCGGTGGCGCACCCCAGACCTTTCTTACGAGAGCGTGCAGAAGCGCCGCAGCAGTACAAGCACGACCATTGAGGGTACGAGAGCGGTGCAGCTGGTTCGATCCCTTGACCCTGGCCAGCTGGTCGCGTCGCCAAGGTAGGTTCTCACCCATGGACGTCTTCGACGCGCTCGCCAGGTTCCGCGCCAAAGGCGAGCCCGTCGTGCTCGTGACCGTGCTCGGCGCCGGCGCGGGCGCTCCATCGCGCCCCGGCGCCAAGCTGGTCGTCGCCAGGGAGGGGGTCGTCGCGGGCACGCTGGGCTGCTCAGAGTTCGATTCGGCGGCGGTGGAGCTGGCCGGCGAGGCGCTGGGCGGCGGTCCGCCGCTGCGGCGACGGCTTGCGCTGGAGGGACACGGCGAGGAGCGCTCGATCGAGGTGTTCGCCGAGGTGCAGGCGCCAGAGCCAGAGCTCGTCGTCCTGGGCGCGAACCCGGTCGCGCGCGCCGTCGCGGCGCTGGCGCGGATGATCGATCACCGGGTGGTGCTCGTCGCGCCCGGCGGAGATGCGGCGGTCGCGCCTGGCGTCGAGGTCAGAGCCGATGATCCCGCGCGCTATCTGCTCGCTGCGGCGCCTGGCGAGACGGATGCCGTCGTGGTCACCGATCACGACGCCGCCTGGGTGGATGAGGCGCTGCGAGTGGCACTGGCGAGCGGCGCTTTCTTCGTCGGCATGCTGGGAAGTCGCCGCCACGCCCCCGCCGCGGTGGAGCGCCTGCGTCGGGCCGGCGTGCCAGCCGCGCACCTGGAGCGCCTTCGCTGCCCATGCGGCCTGGATATCGGCGGTCGCACTGCCGAGGAGATCGCCCTGTCCATCGTCGCGGAGATCGTGGCGACCGAGCATGGACGGGAGGGCGGCAGGCTGACCGGCTCGTCGCGCGGCGGTGGCTGACGGGGCAGCCGCCGATCTCGTCGAATGGCTCGCCGCTCAGCCGACGTCCGCCGGGCTGTTCCTTGATTTCGATGGAACGCTCACGCCGATCATCAATGATCCGACCGCCTCGGCGATGCCCGCCGATGTGGCTGAGGCGCTCGCGGCGCTAGCGCCGCGCCTGGGGGCGCTCGCGATCGTCAGCGGTCGTCCGGCGAGGTTCCTGGCCGAGCGCGCCGCGATCCCAGGCGCTCGTCTGCTCGGGCTCTACGGTCTGGAGGAATGGATCGACGGCAGCGCCCGCCCGCGTCCTGAGGCGGCCCACTGGCAGTCCGCCGTGGACGAGGCGAAATCCCTCCTGCGCACGGCGGCCGGCGAGATCCCGGGGGTCCGCCTCGAGGACAAGGGCCTCGCCGTCGCGCTGCACTGGCGCGGCGCTGCGGACGAAGTGCAGGCGGGGCGCGCCGCAGCCCAGGCGGTGCGGGCGGTGGCGGAGCGCACCGGTCTGGCGCGCGAGCCGGGCAAGCTCGTCGAGGAGCTGCGCCCGCCGGTCGACTGGGACAAGGGCGCTTCGGTCCTTGCGCTGTCCTCCGAGCTCGACCTCGAGCGCGTCTGCTACGTGGGCGATGACCTCGGCGACTTGGCGGCGTTCGCCGCTGTCCGCCGGCTGGGAGGGCGCGCGGTCGCGGTGGAGCACTCCGAGGAAACTCCCGCCGACCTGCTCGCCGCGGCCGATGCAGTGCTGGACGGTCCCGAGGGCGTCGCGGCGCTGCTCAGCGCGCTGAGGGACCGGTTGGCGGCGCACCGCAGTTGAATCGCCGCCGGCGCCGGTGTCGTGACCGCGGTGCTCAGCTGGGGACGCCTCGGCGCGAGACGGCGTCGCGCAGGGCGACGCGCTGCGCGGCGAGCCAGTCTTCTGGGGCGCCGATCCGGGCCGCGCGCCGCAGCAGATCGGCGCGGGCGGCGCGCTCATCCGCGCTCATGGTCAGCGCTGCGTGCAGCGCGGCGGCCTGCGCCTCGACGTCATATGGATTGATGACCAGCGCGCCCTCGCCCATCAGGTCCGCGGCGCCGGCGCGCGGCGAGAGCACCAAAGCGCCGTCCCGGCGGTTCAGCACGGGGCCTTCCTTTGCGACGAGATTCGTGCCGTCCATTACCGGGTTGGTGAGCAGAACGTCATAGCGCTGCAGGGCGGCGACCGCGCGCGGGTAGTCGTCGCCGACGAACAGGGTGCACGTTGATTCCCCGAAGCGCTCCTTGATGCGCGCGGCGGCTTCCTCGCACGCCTCCAGGTAGGTCTGGTACTCGGCCACACCTTGCCGTGACGGGTTCAAGTGCCCGTAGTGCCACACCCGTCCGCGGAGTTGCGGATGCTGCTCGAGGAGCACCTCGTAGGCGAGCAGGCCCCGCAGGATGTTCTTGCTGAGATCAGTGCGGTCGACTCGCAGAAGCAGCAGCCGCCCGTCGATCTCCGCGTCGAGATCGTCTCCGGCGGCGACGGTCTCTCCAGACGCGGCGGACTCGGCCAGCGAACCCTCGTCCACGCCCAGCGCGAACCAGTCGACCGCGACGCGCCTGCCCTCGAACAGCAGCGCGTCGCCGTCGGCCGCCGCGCCCACGTGCTCAATCGCGCACCGGCGGAACGCGCGTGTCCACTGAGGCGAGGAGAATGCGACGACGTCCGCCGCCAGCAGCCCTCGAAGGATGCGAGCGGTCATCTCGTCGGGCAAGCGGGCCAGATAGGACGGCTCGACCCACGGCGTGTGCAGGTAGTGCAGGATCGCGGCCTCGGGCAGGGCCTCGCGCACCGATTCCCCGGCCGTGCACAAGTGGTAGTCCTGAAGGAGAACCTCGCTTCGATCAGCGTCTGCCTCCGCCGCGACTGCCCTGCCCACTTCGGCGTTCACTGGCAGGTAGCCGTCCTCCCACGGTCCGCGCCAGCCGGTCCCCGGCGGCTCGAAGGGCGCCGCCCACAGCTCATGGAGGGTGAACCACAGCAGGCGGTTCGCCACCTCGTTGTAGTAGGGCTCGTACCGGTCGCCGACATCGAGCAGCCGCAGGCGGTAGCGCCCGCCGTCCGCATCCTCCTCGAACGCCGTGGCCCCGTGCTCGGCCGCGACCTCGCGGTCAGCGTGATCGAGCGCCACCGACACCCACGTCCCCGGCTCGCGCTGCAGCACGCCGCCCAGCGCGGTGACCAGGCCGCCGAATCCGCGCTTGGGCCGGAGCTGGCCGTCGCGGCGCTGCCAGCTGACCGGCCCCCGGTTGCTCGCGACGACCAGCGCCGGGGGGGCATCAGCCACTGGCCGCCTCCAGCCGAGCCATGACTGCCGTCATCACCGCGTCGTCCGACGGCGCCGGATGCACAAGCTGGTCGAGGCCGACCGCGCGCGCGGCGACGTCGGGGTCGGGAAAGGGCTTTCCGAGAGCGTCCAGAACGGCGTCGGGATTCCATCGTCGAAGCAGGCCGCATTGGATCAGGGCGCCTGCCCGCCGCCTGCGCTGCGCGAGGCCGACCAGCTTGCGCCCGCCGACGGCGACTTCGCCCCGCCCCAGCGTGGCGTAGCAGATCGCGGCGAGCAGCTGCGCTCTGTCACTGCCGCGGCGGCGGGCCTGGCTCGGTCCGCGGTGCACCGACACCTCGCCGACTCCCAGGTCGGCGATCGCCCCGGCCCAGACCTCGCCCACACGGATGAAGGCGTCGCTGAGGCTGCCGGCCACAAGCGGATGATCCGCGGGGATGAGCAGATCAAGCGATAACAGCGCGTCGTCCAGCAGCACCGCGCCGCCTCCGGAATGCCGCGTCACCCTCGGCAGCCCTCGCCCGG
Organism: Egibacteraceae bacterium; assembly: GCA_035513815.1. Classification (GTDB taxonomy): domain Bacteria; phylum Actinomycetota; class Nitriliruptoria; order Euzebyales; family Egibacteraceae; genus DATKBU01. The sequence goes on along the minus strand of DATKBU010000026.1, from coordinate 1,572 downwards.
AGATCTCAGCGATCGGGCCCTGGCCCCGACCGAGCACCAGGGCCGGGACGGACGCGCGATACCAGCGCGCGACCGGGGTCGGATCCTCGGCGAGGGCCTCGAGCAGCGCCGCCCCGGCCTGGACGAGCGTGCGCGCGTCACCCCGCTCGAGATCCAGCAGTCGCCACGAGGAGGCAGTGACCCGTTGGGTCCTGGCTTCAGTCACGGATGGTGATTTGACCGTACTTCTCCTCGTAGGCCGTCATGTTGGTGTTCAGTGCGCGGATAATCTTTCCCACCATGGTCGGCGCTATTTTGATCCTGCTGACGACGTCGGACTGCAGCGTCGACGGATCAGTGCCGGGCAGCATCTGACAGAAGTCGAGTGTGAACTCGTGCGGCGAATGGCTCACCACCAGGAAGTTGGCGTAGACGCCGTGCTTCAGATCATCGCTGACCTGAATCTTGATCTGTTTGCCGCCGCCCTGCTCGCTCTCGCCCCCGTCGCTCATGTTCCGCGCTCCTCTCCTAGGGCCCTTGGCCGTCAGGGCCATCCTAGAGAGAGCGAACGCGGTGGGCCGCCCAGGGGGCGCGGCCCACCGCGGGTCGAGAGAGAGCCGGGGGATCAGGTGGCCCTCACTCGGTCAGGCCTGAGTGAATCGCCGTGATGAGCTCGCCGTTCGACGTGTCGCCGGTCACCTCCCAGAACATCATCCCGCCGAGGCCGTTGTCGTTCACATACTCGGCCTTGATCCCCAGCGACTCGGGATCGTCGTAGGTCCAGAAGGTGGTCCCGTCGAACAGCCACGGCACCTGCGCCTCGGCATCCCAGTAGCGGGTGAAGCCCTGGTCGGTCAGGGTCTTGAGGACCTTGTAGTCCTCGAACCCCGCCTCGAACGTGCCGGGCGCCGCCGCGGTGGCGGGCTGGTACAGCCCGTTGTTGACGTCGGCCACGCCCGTCCATCCTCGGCCGTAGAACGGCACGCCCATCACGAGCTTGTGGGCCGGCGCTCCTCGGTCCAGGTATGCCTGAACGGTCTGGTCGACTGAGAACTGCGACAGCGGGTCGCCCTGTGGCGCGAAGAGCTTGGAGTGATGATTGGTCGAGCTCAGGTCCCACGCACCCGCCAGGTCGTAGCCCTGGAAGGTGGCGAAGTCTTCACGAAGAACTGCCGGCCGTACACCCCCCACTTGGATGAAGTAGCCGACAATCTCCGGGTCGCCGGCCTGCGGTTTCCCGCGCGGGACGGTCGGCGGCTTGGCGGCGGCCATCGGCGCCAGCATGGTGATCATCGATACCGGTGCAGATCGTGACAACCAGTCGGCGCGTGAGGCTTCCTTCCTGCGGGATGTGTGGCCTGAGCGCCGGGATCCTAGGCCCCGAGTCGACCGATTGGTCAACAACAATTATCCGTTTAAAACGGGCGCTCGGCGACTGATTGTTTGTGGTCCGCGGTGCCGGGGCACACCGCGCGTCCACGTAGGCGAAGGGGAGGGTCGTCATGGATCAGCTGAACGGGGACACGGGGTCGGCCGCCACTGCGAAGTCTGAAAGCAGGCACGTCGCCGAGACGGCCCAGGAAGAGGTGGGCC